>NZ_PNDF01000227.1:0-358 GCF_005887195.1 Pseudoalteromonas sp. S1650
GACAAATAGTTTCTTGTTGTACCAGATATCGCGCTTTATGCTTTTTTCTTTAGTTTTTTTCTTTACTTAAAAAATCAGTTTGCTATTATCAGCGCCGTTGCATTGGAGGGGTTCCCGAGCGGCCAAAGGGATCAGACTGTAAATCTGACGGCTCAGCCTTCGCTGGTTCGAATCCAGCTCCCTCCACCACTCTTACTCTTTCTAGCTTTACTCTTTCTAGCTTTACTCTTTCTAGCTTTACACAATCTATCTTTAATCTAACAATCTATAATCTAAATATCTATAATAAAAAAAACTCTAGAAAAAAAAACTATCAAATAACAAAAAACAAAAATATATAAAAAATAACAAAAAAATA
>NZ_PNDF01000228.1:0-223 GCF_005887195.1 Pseudoalteromonas sp. S1650
TTTATGGCAAGTGAGGATTGGGTCAATGATTTCATCAACAGCCGTCGGGCTGATGGTTTGATTGTTGACGGACAAGGTAAACGCCAGGCGAATATTGAGGCAGCTCCAAATGAGGGTGTGCCATTGGTTGTTTGGGGAGATCCTTAAACAGAGAGTAATTAACCTATAGTGGGTAGTGAAAATTACTTGGGAGGTGTTTTATCCTCTGAAACGGTTCTTTTGC
>NZ_PNDF01000229.1:0-277 GCF_005887195.1 Pseudoalteromonas sp. S1650
ATCGATAGACAGTACCTTTGGTGTGGCTATTGCCTTTGAAACTGCATCTAAGTAGCCTCTGTAGCGTTCACCAATTTCTGAGTGGGCACGATCGCCCCTAAACACCACCTTTTATGGACCGTGCTCAAGTAAGCGATCAGTGGCTAAACGCCCTCCCAAGTAATTATCACTACAAACTATAGGGTAATTACTCTCTGTTTTTGGATCTCCCAAAACAACCAATGGAAACACCGCATTTGCAGCTGCCGCAATATTAGCCTGGCTTTTACCTTTTCAC
>NZ_PNDF01000230.1:0-225 GCF_005887195.1 Pseudoalteromonas sp. S1650
GGATAACCCGGCGGAAGCGTGGTGTTCGTTTGTTGCTCAGAAAGGGTATCCGATAAGCTGTATTCCGGTTGTGTCATTTCAAACCCAACTCGGCCACGGCGGATCGCACCAAAGCAACGAAGGATTGTAACGGCACTTAAGGCATGTTTTTGACCCGCGCTACAGTTAAAACACCTGCGCGTTAAACGGCCCGTGCCATCATTTACATGGCAAACCAGCATGCGC
>NZ_PNDF01000231.1:0-311 GCF_005887195.1 Pseudoalteromonas sp. S1650
TTATCTCTCCGCCCATCAAAGCGACTTCATACTAAACAATCGCTAAACCTAAACCGACCCCCTGATGAGACCGTGTTTAAGACTCATCTCCTTGAGTAAAAGCATCAAATAACAGCCCTTGATCAGCCTTATTTATACCTATACCTGAATCTTTAACTGTAAAACAAATTACTTGCTGCTCTAAAGACTCTTCAATAACATCTAAACACAGAGTTATTCTGACTTTTTCAGAAAACTTCGCATCATAAGTCAAAAAATTGTCTAATACTTGCTTCAAACAAATTTGGAAGCCAAATAAGAATTCCTATATT
>NZ_PNDF01000232.1:0-224 GCF_005887195.1 Pseudoalteromonas sp. S1650
TACTTAATAGTGTATATCAGATTGTTAGTCTTAATAAATGTTCTATTTCGTACATAGAACATACAGGTGCATTTATTAATCCCACTAATCGCATTACTTTGTAATTATTAGCCTGAACCAAACAATTCATAAGTTCAGCCTTTTATTTTTATAAAAAATGTTTAAACCCTTTAAACCGTTATTATCAGCACCTCCGACTAAGCTAATAACACCACAGATATGAA
>NZ_PNDF01000233.1:0-238 GCF_005887195.1 Pseudoalteromonas sp. S1650
CTGCAGTTGCTGTGTAACGGCAGCTAGGGTGACGCGTAAGCTGGCGGATTGGATTAGTCGCACGTGTCTACTCAAGGGATTTACCATCAGCGATTAAGTTAAATGCCCCAACTCGCCCCACTTCTTTTTGTGCTTTGCTGCCACCTTCGACGATTACATCTGTTGTAAAGCGAGATACTTTACCTTGATCAGTCATGTCGCGTTGTAATTCAAACCATCCTTTTTCGATATCATCGAT
>NZ_PNDF01000234.1:0-276 GCF_005887195.1 Pseudoalteromonas sp. S1650
CGGCGAAGGCTTTTTGTAGATGGTCTAACAATATATCTCTAATACAACCACCTACCAGGTAGGCATCAAACCCAACTTCTTTTATGCGGTACAATACTTTGCTTGCATTTGGGCTATATTGTTTGCGTGAAATACCATGTTAACTGCGTTCGATCTCAAAAGGTAAATCGCTCGTTGGCAAAGCATCACATGATGTAGTTGCATTCGGTACAATAATCTGCAGAAAAAATTGAAAAATCTTATAAATAATAATCTTTAGCATACGACTCTGAATAT
>NZ_PNDF01000235.1:0-295 GCF_005887195.1 Pseudoalteromonas sp. S1650
CCCAAAGTAATCTTACTAGTAAACCAAGTTGATATGCTCAAGCCTGTTAATGAATGGACGCCGCCTTATGAAATCGAGGCACCTACATGTGAGAAAACTAAGATCATTCGTCAAGCACTCGACTTTAATCAGAACCTTATGCAACAAGATGTGACTTTGCCTCTGTCTATAGCGCAAGATAAACATCATTTTGGTGTTGAGAGGTTACAACAAACACTGATCGACAGCATTGCTGAAGCAAAAAATGTACAGAGAAATAGGCAGCCCATTGAAGCGATGGAGCGTGGCGTGCCAA
>NZ_PNDF01000236.1:0-234 GCF_005887195.1 Pseudoalteromonas sp. S1650
CTACTAGGTTTTTCTGTTCCAGATAACGGTGAGCTTCTCGCAGCCACAAAACCGGCATTCCTGACTCCGAATGCTACAATGAGTAAACTGAAATAGAATCTCATTACTTTCAACCGACGAAATTTTAGCTACGTGCGTGTGTTGTACTCGACCTGATTGCTCTTGAACGATATGATGAAGATTTACTTTTTTTAGTTTGTTTGTTTTCACTGATTTAGGATTTACCCCACAACG
>NZ_PNDF01000024.1:0-50277 GCF_005887195.1 Pseudoalteromonas sp. S1650
TTGGTCACAAACAGACGTTGCAAAAATAGTTGGTGTATCGTGGAACCACAAAGGTTCTACCGTTGTTCGTAAGTGGGAAACAGCAACCGATAAACCAGAGCATCGAAAAATAAGTTATAGCGCCTGGCGCGGCTTATTGTGCCGCGCTGGGGTAGTGAGCGAGTTTTAAAATATTTGGTGAATACTTTAAAAATATTTATAAAGTATTTTTATGGCTTGATATACCCTATATAGTTGACTGCTAAAGACTACGTAAAGATAATCATTATAAATGGATTGAGCTAACTCAGTCGGCGTTTGTGCTTCGGTGGAGTCACCGAGGCCGCTCGCTTCCAAATTACCCCGTTTAATAATCCTATTTATCCCCTGTTTAATTATATTTAAAGTTCATAACTACACATTGCGTTGCATGTGCGCTTGGGTGAGACAGGCCCATAATGTGAGTATATTCACCAGTGCTGTTTGGTAGTAACGCGCTAGGCTCTATTTGCACATAGCGGGTAAGTCTTTTGTTAGCGTTGTCAAATTCAGTGCATCTAAATTCGATGTTGGCGATAGTGTTTGCGCTGTTATTATTCAGTGTGAATTTAACTTGTAGTTGGCCGTTATCTAACGTGCTTTGATCAAACGTCATGCTTAGCTGTTGCATAATAGTCTGAAATTGACTTGCTTTAGCCGGTGCAAGTTGCACCGATTCTTGTGTTTGTTGCGTACTTAAGTAAACAGCCCCAATAACACCTGCTAAAACCAAATATGTAAAAAGTGAAGTGCGCTTTTTTTCTGCCATGTGATCCTATCCTTAAGTTGTGGCTAATCTTTGATGGTAGCCAATCAGCATCGCGTATGCATCATCTAAATAAACATAAAGTATTCATAAGATACTTATTAAATATTTAATATATATTCATTAAATATTTTTAACGCAAAAAAACAAACCTCCCACTCACTTAAATTTATTGCTGCAAAGTCATAAAGAGCATGCTATAAATATAACTCGGTAACACGTTTTGTGTTATATTCTAATTAGTTCACAATTTGAAATATTGACGGGTATGTAGATGAAAAATTCACTTGTAGATCTTAATAATCATTTGTTTGCACAACTTGAAAGATTAAGCGATGAAGACTTAAAGGGTACAGCACTTCAAGATGAGATAAAACGAAGCTCTGAAATGACAAAGTTAGGTAAAGTTGTTGTAGATAACGCCAAGCTTGCTTTAGATGCTGAAAAGTTTAAATCTGAATTTGGCGCACGGCCAACGCCAGATTTGCCAGAAATGCTCGTAAGTAAAACAAAAAAAGATGCTTAATATGTCTGATTTTATGTTCACACAAGAAATGTATGATTACGCGACTGGTTTGTATTCAAAATTGAGTATTGGTGAAACAACTGAATTGTTTAATAAGAAGTTTGGAACAAATCGAAAGCCTGAGCAGCTTAGAGGTAACATGAAGGCAAGGGGGTTTCGAAACGGTCGAACTACTGGCGAAATAATGAAGGGAGTATCAAAACTGTTCAGTAAAGAACAGGTGAAATTTATAAGAGATAATTACGCCGCGCTAGGTCGTAAGGGATTAACCAAAGCTTTGAATGATGAGTTTCAGACAGAGTTTAAAGTTTCACAAATTGTTGGGTTTGTTAAAAATAACAAAATAAACAGTGGGAGAACAGGGCATTTTCAAAAGGGCCAACCTAGCTGGTCAAAAGGAACAAAAGGAATTCTAAAAAAGAATTCTGGCTCATTTAAAAAAGGTAACGTACCCCATAATCATAAGCCTGTAGGTTCCGAGCGTATAAATGTTGATGGGTATATCGAAATTAAAGTAGCAGAGCCAAAAAGGTGGGAATATAAACACCGCATAATTTATCAAAATAATTTTGGTGATTTAGAGGTGGGCGATGTTGTGCGCTTTAAAGATGATAACAAATTAAATTTAGACCCATCTAACCTAATAAAGATATCGAGAGCAGAGCATCATTTTTTAAATAAGCTTGGTTACTCCGATGCTGATATATCGCTAAAACCAACAATCGAGCTGATAGCAAAAATCAAAGCAAAAGAGTCGGAACTTAGAAGCACTATAAAATGAAAGTGCAAAAACAAGTAAAGCACGCTGTATTTATAAGATACCTGGCATGTGTAAGAGAGCAATTTAATGTGATTGAGCTGCCATCGATACATCGCGGCGAGTTCGACACAACGTATCAAATATATAAAGAAGGGCAGTGGCATGTGATTGGGCGCCACGATCCACCTAATGAGTATCTTATATTTGATTTACTCGGCGTTTACCGACAAAATGACAAAATAAACACTACAAAATGACGAAATGTAATGGCGGTTGAATTTAACAGAGTAAAAGAAGGTGAGTTTTTACGCTTACTGAAAACGCGAGCAATCAATAAAGTGATTGCCAATCAAAGCACCGAACGCAATAAGTTTCATGTTATCGCCATCATTGCTAATACGCAAACAGCGTTTACAGTTCGTCATGGCCGTGTTGACGAACTGCGCACTTGGCGACTTGATCAGCTTGCCGCGCTGTTAAATAAACATGGCGTAACCAGATTTGATGTTCAAATGAGAGGTTATAGTGACTCAAAGAAATAAAGAGCCTGTCGACTTTGCTGCTAATGTTATAGGTGTAATGCTCTTAATGCTAAAGGATCGTTATAGTAATACTGAAATTAAACGTATGCTAAGGGCAAATAAAGTTGATGGTATGCTAAAAATATTAGATAGCAAAAATTCAGTAAATTAAGTGCGGCGCTCAGCTATAGAAACTCAGTAGTACGGCACCGACACAGCTAATAGACATTCGTAGCCCGCTAACTATTAGTGCTCATGGGCGCAACCGCAGAACGCTGAAAGGTTACGCTTTGATCCGCACTTAAGCCCACAAAAAGGCCAGCTTTGTAGCTGGCCTTATCTTTAAAATCGTGTTCGCCATCGATGATCATCGATAAGCGTTTTATAGTTCATGCGTACATGACAGAATATTAATAAGTAAATATTGAAAGTATCACCTTCACGGCGTATTTCATATATAAATCGATAATCACCTTTAATCATTTCTCTGAAAATAGGTGAGTCGTAATACTCACATTGTTTGCCTGATTCTGGCAAAACAAGGAGCTGATTTTTCCAATCGCCAATAGTGGCTTTTATGGTATCTCTTGCTGAGCTCATGCCGTGAGATTTAGCGTGCCATTTAATAGCGTCTTTAACGAGGTCTTGTGCGTATTCAGTAATTTCAATATTTACATTGTTCATAGTCTGCCTGTTTTAAATTGAACTTAAAAAGTCATCGATAGGCGCGGTTTTACCTTCTTCAATGTCTTTTCGTGAATTAATTAATAGCTCCATAAAGGCTATTTTTTCTTGCTGACGCTCGAATGCTTCGTGTGTTTGTACTACTAACGATTCTTTACCGTTTTGAGTGACAAACAACGGAGCAAAGCCGAGTTCGTCAGGCAAGCTTGCCGCTTTAGCTTTCATTTCGCTGATTGTTGCAATTAGTGCCATCCATTCTTCCTCCAATAGTTGATCGCAAGTCTATAAATTGAGGTTAGTCTAAATATGGACTTGAAGTCTAAATATAGACCGATTGGGGTTGCAATGCAAATATTAATCAAATAGGCAGGGTTAGTTCTTGGGGTTTTTCCGTTTAAGTCGGGCTTTTATTTCACTAATACTTAATCCGTTTTCGTACAGGCCCCGTTCGCGGGCTTGGCATATTAGTTCATCACGGCGATCAAGCCATTTTATTAATGCGGTGCTGCTTACACCTAAGCGCCTCGCAATTTCACTTTTAAATACATCTTGGCTTAACCAAAAAAGTATTTGGTTTTCGGTTGTATCAAGTTTGCTTTTAATAATCGCACCTTTAGCCCGTCCTGCAGGTAAGCCCTGTTCTTGGCGGCGCTTAGCTGCTGCTTTTGCTTTGCGGCTGCGTTGTTTGCTGAAGTCTTGAGCGGCAAAAGCTTGCCCTATTTGTATAAAGAATTGGCCAATGTCGTTTTTATGGCTGGGTGTGAGGGTGTCACCAGTTAAGCAAAAATGAAGCTCTGCCCCGGCATTTATAATCCGGGTGGTCACTTCCATTATATCGCTGATTGAATCTCGGCCTAGTCGTTCAATGTCATTAACTAATACGCGATCACCTGGCGCAAGACGCTCGATTAAATCAACAAGCCCGCGCTGGGCTTTGTCGGTTTGTGAACCGCTCAGTGTGTATTCATACCATTTGTATATAAATAGCCCGTGTTGCTCAGCGTAACGGGTGATTTTATCGCGCTGGCCTTTCGAGTCCTGTTTATGGCCATCGCTAATGCGTATATATGCGTAATTCTTTGCCAATCCGTGCCTTTCAACTTTAGGGTTGTTTTAGTATCGCTAGAGTTTACATAGTGGGCTGATATCAAAGCGAATTTAATAAACTCTAGGGTAAACCCTAAAGTGTGCTTAGTGTCAAATTAAAGATGGCAAGTAAATTGCTAAAGAAGGGGGTTAACTACTATTAAGGAAATATATACATGACATTATCAGCACTTTTACTAAGCACTCTTTCAACTGGCGCATTACCAGTGGCAAATATTGATACGCGTAAACTTCAAGGATCTGCGGGAATCATTATTCAGCCACCAAAGAAAAAAGAGCTTAATGGCTCTGCGGGTATTATTATTTTACCACCCAAGAAAAAAGAAAACTAAAATTGATTCGTCAGTGAAAGCCAGCTTTATAGCTGGTTTTTTTGTGCCCAAAGAGATATTCTATCCACTCTATCAAAGGAGTGGGCATGTTCGACTACATAGCTGAATTATATAATGAATTTATGATTGTAAGGTCTACACATGAAGTGTTTTCATTGCAAAGTGTTGTAGCATTTGCATATGTTGTTGCATTAATTCGCTCAATTTATCGCGCCCACTTTAATAAAGAGTTATTTACAGACTTTTTATCGATAGCGGTGGTATGTGTAAAGTACTTGCTTACATCGTTATTGATGGAACGTGTATTTGTATATATCGCCGAGACAGGTAATTGGCATTCGGCACAAAATGTTTACTTGGCATTATTTGCGATCAATATGCTCAGTATGTATGTAGCTTACTGGTTGCATACTCATTTAAGCTTTAAGTTTGGTTTATTATTCTTGGCTGTTATCAAGCTTACTGGGATAGTAGCGGTTTCACATCTTATTATATGGTTCAAGTTTGTGGTTTTAAATACACAAGAAACGCATGAATGGCTACACTACATTTATAGTGTAACTGTATTATCTGTAAGCATATTACTTGCAATAGCCATGCTTTTTCCTAATATTCTACGCACGCGTTTTGGGTGTATAATTGGCTTAAATTTGCCAAGGAGGCAAGAATGACAACAGCATTTATTGTTGCGATATTGCTTTGTATCGTTTTGCTTGTAATAAGCACAGTCTACACAATGAAAAACCGTTACTTTGAAAACCAAGTTCGCAAGTTGTCCGAGCAATATGCTCGTTTGTCTATTGATTTCAAAAATGAAACTAACCCAACACGCGCTTTTGAGTTACATGCTAAAGCTGAAAAAATTAAAACAGATCTTGAATTAATGATTGGTAAATCAACAACGATGCATCGTTATGATTTTGAGTTAGCTGATATAGATTTAAGCTCAAAAGAGCCTGAGCCTGAATTGAGTTTAGGTGAGCTAATGCGGCAATATGAAGAAAAAAGTAATAGTCGCGTTATTTACGCTAAGTTTAACCAAGACAAAAAAGACAGCTAAGCGCTGTCTTTTTTGTTTTTAGTCCAGTGTAAATTTAATTCATGTTCTATGCTGGCCGCTTGAATCTTTGCTAGGTTCTCTATGTCATCAGGTGTGTCGGCTTTATTAATAAAACCGCCACCTTTCAATTCAAGTAAGCTTTTAATTAGGCCGTTTTTAATTACGAGCAGATCGTTTCCGTCTATTTGCTTCACTGGGGTACCATATAAAAGTTGATCAAAGCTTATGCCTGTTTCACGGCATGTTTGGTCAATAACTTCATAAGGTAACGACGCCCGATTTATTCTTGCTGTGCAAAAAGAAGTACTCAAACCTAAGTGCCTTTCTAACTCAGCATTGTTATTTAATTGGTAAGCTAAACAAACACGGCGAAACACGTCTTTAACGTGCTGTTGTTGTGCAGTTAGTTGTTTATCTTGCTTTTTAAACATGCGGGTACCTTGTTATTATTGCCGATATAGTAACCGACTTTTTTTGTAATTTCATTCCCTTAAAATCACAAAACTTACATTTTGTAAGTTTTTATTGCATTCGCTGAAATTTATGGTACTTTTTCAGCGGTGATTAAGTCGTTATTCAGGGATAAGTTATGGACAATTCAAGCGCAACAACAATCGAAAATATAAATGAAGCGCACTCATTGGCGGTGGTTCTGGCTAGAGCAACAGAGGACGATCCGCATTTGCTTTGTGTAGCACAGCGGATCGCCATATTGCTAGGTGACAGCGTTACTCAATTAAATAACGGCCAATCGATTCTCGAAACCAATGCGGCTTAGTTGCAAGCCAATTAGCCAGTAATTCTGGTGACAGTGTGTGTAAATCAATTAGACGCATTTTTTCAATTGCTGTATATTGTGTATTATGTGACATTTAAAGTTCCTCTTTGGGTGTTGCGTGTTAAGCCGGTGGGGGTCGAAGTTCACCGGCTTTATCTTGCCTTTATTCCTCTTTCTCTAACTTTTCAGCTATCGAGTCATAAATAAAAGCGCTAAAGTTACCGTGATATTTGCCAGCTTCTTTTAGCTTATTAAAGCGTTCTTCTAAGCTTACTGGTAATCTGTTCAATACTTTTGATTTGGTGGTTTTTTCACTAGGCTGCCTGTTCTCACTCAGCGCTGCACCTTTGCCAATGTTTGAATCGACGATTTTGCTAAATTTATTGTTCATCTTTCTTACTCTCTAATAAAAGCGTTACTTCTTTCGCTAATGCTTTGATATCTCTTGCAGCATCGCTGTATTTGGTTTTTCGGTGTGCGGTTACGCCCACACCTTCAAAGTGTGCGATGTTATGAAATTTGCTAGTTGGTATGCGGGTAGAAAGCATTTTTAAATGAGACATTTCATTCACAAAGCCTTCGAAGTCTTCAAAGTGTTTACGGCTAGGGTGCGTTCGCGTTAAGAACACATGGCCAACTTGTTGTTCGCCTAAATCATTACTTATTTCTACGAGCATATCGTTAAAGCGATTTAACCCTTTAACCTCTTTTATGTCGTCGTTGCTTGGTACCAAAACAACATCGGCCAAGGCGATGGCTACACGGTTTACATCTGAATCGAAACCGCCGCAGTCAACCACAATCGTTTTACCTTGTTCGCTTTGCCTTAGCGTTTTGATCATGCTTGCTTTATCAAGGCCGTGAATAACATTTAGTTTATTACCTGGCTCTCTATATTCATTTAAGAACGAAATACCATCGTGTGCATCTTGGTCAATTATGATGTCCGGTTTCATTATTTCGACTAAATTTAAAGCAGTGGTGGTTTTGCCAACCCCGCCTTTTTGGTGTGCTAGTACTATAATCATGCTCGTTTCCTCTTGTTGGCCTAATTAAAGTAAAACATACTTTTTAAATATGCAAGTAATATTTAAAAAGTATTTAATAAATATTTATTTTATAAGTGAGCCGATTAAATCTTGCTGTAAATTTTGTTTGGTATTAGCCTTAACTAGTTAATAACAATGCAAAGGGAATCGATATAGTGAAAGGGTTTGTATTAGCAGCAAGTGTAACTTTGGCATTAGCTGGTTGCGCGAGTGGCAATTATTCGGTGGGCAATGATTTTGCTAGTGAAAACGTGGCGAATATTGAAAAAGGTAAAACGACGGTCGAGCAACTTAAAACGTGGTTTGGCGAGCCCTATTCAAAAACACCAATTAGCGCTACTCAAACAAAGTGGATGTATATCCACAATAATGGGAACACAAAAGTACAGTCGTACTTAGTAACAGCAAAGGTTGAAACAACCGGCTATCAAAAGGTACTTGATTTGCTTATTGAAGATGGCCTAGTTATTAATTACACATTTAGC
Source organism: Pseudoalteromonas sp. S1650 (assembly GCF_005887195.1). Taxonomy (NCBI): domain Bacteria; kingdom Pseudomonadati; phylum Pseudomonadota; class Gammaproteobacteria; order Alteromonadales; family Pseudoalteromonadaceae; genus Pseudoalteromonas; species Pseudoalteromonas sp. S1650. The sequence goes on from NZ_PNDF01000024.1 coordinate 8,087, forward strand.
GAAGGGCCAACAACGCAAATGAATGCAAGTGGTGGTTACACTAATAATTAGTGTTAAACCCCGCAATAAGCGGGGTTTTTTTTAGGCTAAACGTGCTTGCTTGGTTCGCTCAAGCTGTGAATTTGCTTAAAAATCATATCGTATTGCTGTAATAATCCGAGCAAACCATCAAGATCCCGTGCAGCAGTCCGCACGTTCGTTACTAATACAGGGGTTTTATTTTTTTCAGCTAACATAAGCTGGTTAAGTAATGCCGCCATCGGAGTAGGTAATAAAGTACTGCCGTAGTTAAAGGCTGTCATTTTATAACTTTGCAGCACGCTGGCCTCGGGTAAATCAATATGCTGGTGTTCAATTGCAGGTACTGTTTCGGTTGTGGGTTTGCTTAAATTAAATTGCTCTATCAGGATTAACGCCTGGCTAAATAAGTGGGCGGGGATTTGCTCGTATTTGGCAACCCCAAAAGTGGTTTTTAATTTTCCATATACACGGTTGTAAATACTAGGACGTTGTTCGCTTGGGTAACTGTGTGCCAACGAACCAACTTTTTGTTGAATTTTCCGCTGTTGTGCGGGGCTTAATGTGCCGTATTGTAGGTTATTTAGCTTTTCGGCCATGGCGTTAAACGCGGTAATGTACGCCTCTTTTATGGCAGCGGCTTTTTTGCCAGTGAACCCCATGACTAAAAACATAAAGCCGTCTTTGGTGATCTGGTACACCTTGCTTTCTCGCTTAACAGTACCAGCTTGAATAATTTCTACGTGAGCCGAAAAGTTGGCTGACGTAAATTTATCAGAACAATCTAAACTTTTTATCTTTTCTAATATATGAGTGTGGCGCTTGCCGAATGCTTCAGCAATTTTTAATGATGTGGTAACAAGTTTACTTTCTTCGCAAGTAATGGCGTTAGTTGGGATGGTGTTAATTGTGGTCATAATTGACTCCTTTGGAATAAATAACACTTACCGCCAAAGGTTCGAATCTTGGTGGCAAGCTAAAACGAGGTTCGAACTACCGCTCCAAAGGTACGGCCCACCGAAGTGGCCTCGCCCAGCTTGCCATAATATGGGTGTGCTAAAGCGCGCGCATTAAAAAACCAGCTAAAAAGCTGGTGACATGCACCTTTGGAAGATAGCGGGGTTCGAATCCCGACACTGGATTTTGCCAGTGCCTTTTCACTATAGCCCCGCCAAAGGCGCGTTGTCAATTAGGTGTTATTTAAGTAACTGGTATTTTGCCCCGCAGGCTAAGCAAATTGCGCGTTTTGAACCTGAACGTGTTTGCTCAAGGGTAAAGCTGCATTTTTGGCAAACAACTTCTTTAACTCTTTGAGCCATTCTTTCATTTATGCCAGTTATATTGCGCTTTACTGGCTTTACTAATCCCAGCGCCTTGAGTGTTTTTTTGTACTCTTTTGCAATCCATTTGCCATCGGCTTCATGGTGTAAACCATCGCCCATCATATCACCTAGCTTAACTAGTTGTTTATGTAATCTGGCTTTAGTTTCTGGTGATAGATCAGCCATACGCAGCAAGCCCTTTTCTTAATTCTTCGGCGCACTCAGGAAATGCTTTAATGTTGCGCTTTATGTCTTGTTTGCTCATCCACAACCAATAACTTTCGCCATCGTCATCAATAATGTCGAATCGTGCCGCTTCTTTACCCCGCGCGTTACGGATTTTATTAAATTCGATAAATGTAATTTGCATTGATAAATTCCTGTAACTTAAAGGTTGTGATTAACGGGGATCATGTCTTTATCGTGTACCACCCCATCTTGCAGTTCGTTAACGGTAAATAACCAATCTTTTGCATATTCTATGGTTTCATCGGCCATTCTTAACCCGCCTTTGGGGGCTGCACAAAGTTGCGCGCCTGTTTCTGGGTCAAATGTAACTAAGCCACCTCGCCCGCTTTGGTGTAGGTATAACAATGATCTGCTTTCAAACATGCTGCCGTCTGGTCGTGCCATTTTTGTTTTTTGCGGCCAAATTATTAAGTGATCTTTGCCTTTGTGGTATAGGCCCGCGCCTGTGTTATGTTCTAGCTCTGCTTTTTGCTGACGTATTTTGTTAATGCATTCGTTATAACGCTGTTCATGGTGGGCAATCGTTTTGCGGTATTCTTTAGCTTCAAGCATTAATTTTTTATTACGCGCTTGGGCTTTTACGTTAGCCTCTTTAGTGCGCTTTATTTGTTCTTTTAGCTTTTCTGGGTTGAGTTGCTTTAGTTCACGAACGGCTTGCTGAGCAGCTTCTAATTGCTGCTTTAGTGTTGTTATTTGATTAAGTTGCGCTGTCGTCGTCTTTGCGAGTGTTTGCGCATCTTCAATCGCTTTAGCAGCTTTTTTTAAATCTTCTGTTTGCTGCGCTAGGCTTTCTTGCTGAGAAGCAACAAGGCGCTTTTCTGCTTCAAGTTGAGATTTTAGTATCTGGATTTCATCAGCTGTGTTTTGTTTATAAAGCTTATGGATTGTTTGTTGTTCTTCACTTTCTGCTTGCTCTTGGTTGTAAGCATGGATAAATGAAGTTAATAAATCAGATGAATGTACTTGAGTTAGTATGTCTGTGATCTGATCGTGACTTGGTTGCTCGTTTGTCATGTTATTTCTCGTTTAATGCGTTGTGGCCCATGGCCATAAGTACGTTTTTTTGAATTGTGCCAAATTGGCAAGGCTGACCAATTAGGTGTGGGTTAAACTCAATGAGGCACATTGGTTTGTTGAGTTCTGCAGGTTCTTCTTTACCAGTTCGTGAATTGATAAAGCGAATACCGCCACTGCGCCATTTTAATTTTGGCTCGCCTTTATTAGGCCCGCTTTTATACACGCCCTGTTCTTCGTAGTAGCCAACAATGTCTATAATTTTGCTAGCTCTGTCGTGCGGCCACCATTCGGTACGATTGTCGCGCGGCACGAGTAAGGTGCTTAATACACCTTTATTTTGCTGCTCTACGCCTTTGTCTACCCATGGCAGAATGTTGCTGTAGGGTGGGTTTATCCAAACAGCGGGCGTTTCTTCAAATGGAATAATGTCTGCAGACCAATCTATCTTTAATGCATTGCGCTGCTTTGTGTAAAAGTGATCACATAAAGCCGATTGCTTTGTTGCTGCAGCATCAAGTACATAGTTGTATTGGCTGTTAAATGCAGCAAAGAGCCATAAAGGTGTACGGGTTGTATCGCGATGCCGTTTGGTGCTTTTGCTAGCATGGTTGTTAATTGACGCCATTATGCTACCTCTACGCGTCGAGCTACACGAACATGAGTACGAACTAAACGAACGGGGCGCATGGCTTTTGTGTCGCTAATGTGGCTTGCTCCTAACACAGTCAAGCAAAGGCATAATGTGCGAGTGCCCAATAACCCTAACTGCCAAGCACGGTGCATTAAATGAGCAAGGGTTTTAGCCCCAACTTTTGCTTGCATGAACCGCAGCTGCACACCTAACTCGGTTTGGTTATAACCAAGGGAACTGCCAATTTCATAATTGGTTTTGCCCTCGGCCAGTTGGTTTAATATCGTTTTTTCATGCTCGTTTAACATGGCGGCTATCCTTGTTGTGTGAGTGCTGTAACGCTTAAATCGCCAATCGCAATGGCGGTGTTTTGTAGCGCAGCCTGTGTATCTTCTGCATCGTGCTGTATAGCAAGTGCATGCATAATAATTTGTTCAACGGTTTCGGGTGTAATACTCCCTTCACTCAAACGGATGATCGCCTCTGCGTTGTTCTTCATAGAAAGAAGGCGCCCACCTTCGCGATTAAGTGACTTTAAAGTGTTTCGATGTATTAGCGCGGCTGTAGCCATTTGATAATCCTTCGTTTTGTGTGTAAATACCTTGTTGATCACAAAGTGTGGTTTGTGGTGGCGAAAAAAAGCCATTACAGCTTTTTATCAGCCCATTGCCAGTGGCCAATGTACTTCCCGATAATGCCGAGGTTTTGTAGTTGGCTTTCTGTCATTGGTTGGTCGCTGTAATCTTTTTTGTTGTGAGCAAACAGGGTGAAACCGCCACCTAACTCGCCGCGAATGCCTCGCAGAACAACCCCTGAATCATCTTGAATTGCATAGATGCCAGGTTGCTTTGTTACACGCGTAACACCTGTATCAATGAACACAGTTTCGCCTTTGTTAAACGCATCTGTCATAGCGTCATCTGTCACTGTTACTTCACGCAAGTTATGTTCTGAAATATTAAGAGACTTTAACGTTTTGCGACTAAGTGCCACTTCACTTGTATCGCTCACTGCATAATGAGGCGAACTGCCATCGATGTTGGCACTAAAACCATGCACGTATTCAAGCGACACATTAAACGCTTTAGCAATTTCTTTTAGTAGCTCGCCACTGGGGGTACGTAACCCCGTTTCATAGTTTGACCAAGCATTGGTGCTTAAATTAACCATCGCTGCGGCTTCGCGTTGTAACAGTTTTTTGCTGGTTCTTAGCTCTTTAAGGCGCTCACTAATCGTTGCTGGGCCTTGTTCATTCACTGTAAGAGTCTTCATAGGCTGCTCATGTTAACCGTGTATTTTTAAGATGGTAACACAAAATGTGTTAATTGCTAGCTGCAAACCCACAAAAAGCATGCTATAAGTATTTTTAAATACCACGATACGTGTTATTGTTAAATAAAAATCACACAAGGTGTTTTTATGACATTTGCAGAGTGGGTAAATACAAAGTTTGGTGGTTCATCAAAGGATGCGGCAGCACATTTAGGCTTGCTGCACCGAACCGTTTATAGCTATTACGCCCTCGAACGATTCCCGCGCCCAACACAGTGTCAAATTATCTTGTTAAAGAGTGAAAACAAGATTGATTTGGAAAAGTGGCAACAAGCGTTTTCAAATAAGAAAAACAAAAAGGTGAGCACATGATTATTGTTTTGTTTGCAGGTACCCCAGAAGCGCTAAGAGCTGTGTACGGGCACGTAAATGCTCAGCACAAAGGGCTGCTTGATTATGTGAATTTGGGCACAACTGATAGCGAAAAAGTGCGCCTTAATCATGCGGCTAATACAGGTTGCATGTTTACCGAACACCGCGTAACGCTCGTTTTTAACCCACAAAATGCAGAGGAATTAAAGCTGCTTAGAGCACGTAAAGCGATTATTTGCCATCAGTATGGGAGCAATTTATCGCGCCCAATTTATAACGATGTTAGCTGTGCCCGGGGGGATTTTTATTTTACAGATAAGGTCGTTAATAAGTGTTTACCTGGCCACGTTCTAACGCCTGATGAATTACTTAGCGAGTGCCGAATAAAACACCGAAATAATCGCGTAAGTGCGAAAAAGAGTAAGTGATTATGGTTGGTTCGGTGCGCAGTAAGACACAAGAACGAGAGCTTGATGCTTATTTAGAGTTGTGGGCCCGTTGGGTGCATTCGGGCGCCGTTCGTCGTAGCACATCAATTATGCAAATTATTATGGAGCAAGGCAGTTTTGCTCGTGGCTGTTCTGGCAGCAGGGCATTAGTGACCGACTGCGTTGAGCTAACAATTGAATCATCGCTTTTGCGGTTAAAAGAAAAAAACAAGAACGCTGTGCTTGTGTGTCGCTATGAATACGGGGCTTTGCTCATAAAGAACTTACCAGTAGATGCGAAACGAGTTGATAGAGCGCTAAGGCTTGGTATGAGTTTACGAACTTATAACCGACGCTTAGCTGAGGCCCGTGAGTGGTTAACGGGGTGTTTAATTGCCAGTGGAGATATGCAATGAAAGAACGATTTTTAGAGCCTTTACACAAAAACGATACACCGTATTCAGGTTGGAAACGCCCTTCGAGACAAACCTTAACAAAAGCTGATCCTGCGAAGGTTCGTCGCCGCCGCGTTCATGAAGATATGAAAGCTTTAAAAGAAATCGAACAGCAATACACGTTTTAGTTATCCACAAATTTTCTTAATAAGGTGTGATTAAATAATGAGCCATTACCGCGCTAACCTCACAGACAACCTAATAAAACAGCAAGTTAGCGCTGGGTTTAATCGGTTTCGTGATCCGCGCTATCCGCTTGTGCTAAGAATGCATGCATCACGTAAAACAGGCTCATGGTTTTTAGTCGACTTTAAATCAGACAATTGGCATAAAGTTGGAACATGGCCTGTGTTCAGCTGTAAAAAAATGCTTGAGCTAGTGCCAGATTTAATGGCGAAGCATCAATTAGATTTACCCGTTATTACCAATCAATTTGAAACAGTTAGCGAATTATTGGCATGGTTTTCGAGTCGTCAAGAAGCAGATAAAACAATATCTGAAAAACGCCGTATTAATATAAAGTCGACGATAGAAACCCACTTAATACCAAAGTTAGGTCAGTGCGAATTAGCCACGTTCTCTAATGTTGAATGTGAAAACCACTTGATTTGGCCAATGCAAAATGATGATTATGCATTGAGCTCTATTCGCCATCATTTTCAACTACTAAAACGCGCCTTTGATCAAGCAGAAAAAACCGAGTTAATAGAGCGCAACCCATTAAAAGACACAACGTTTAAATCATTCATTCAAACAGCAATCAAGCCAAAAAAAGCCCGCTTGTCGATTGGTAACGAGCCAGAACTTGCTTTGTCATTATTAAAGCCTAATACCATGGCCGAAATGATGTGCTGGTTTATGTTGTTGCATGGTACCCGCATAGGTGAAACCCGCCAGTTAAAGTGGGAGTTCATAGATACGAACCATAACTTGATCACTTTACCAGAAGAAATAACCAAAACAACTGAGCATGTCATACCACTAACTGATCACGCGCTTAAAACGTTAATCGATTGGCATAAGAGAAGCCTAAAAACCAACCGCAGTAAATACATTTTTCCCGCCAAAAAGCGCGGGCCAATCTCTGAAAGTGATGCAAGCAAACTAGTAAACCAAGTGAGCAATAAGAAGTGGAGCGCCCATGATTTGAGAAAGTTTTGCCGTGGTCGCTGGTTGATTATTGGTATCGATTCAGTGGTGGCTGAACTGCTATTAAATCACAAATTAACAGACCTGCAGCAAACGTACTTGCAAGAAGACCCAACACCTATAAAAAGAGAAGCTTTGGCGCGCTGGGCTGACCATTTACATGCAGTGAAAACGCAATATGAAACCAAGACAGAGGCAAGATCATACGATTTTAACGCGCTTAATTAATCCGTTGTGTGGTGTGGGTTAGGGCGCATTTGGGGCAATTTACAGGAAGGAAGACGTAATGATAGATATTTACACAGATGAAGCAGCGATTTTATTACAACCAGCTGAAAAGGTTTTACGTAGTTTTAGATTGTCAAAAATAAGCTTATTTACAGGTTTTAAACGGGTTAAATATTACCAACAACCTCACCACTTAATTGGTGCAAGTCATCGTTGCTATTCAGCGCATGATCTTAAAGAAAGATACAAAGCGGTAATGAATTTTGTTAACCCTACTTATTACTTTCCAAAAGTTACGGCGGGGGTGTAGCTGTGGTTAATTTATTTAAAAGAGCTTTTAACTTTTTGACGGTATCAAAAGCCAATCATGCCGATTTAGCTAAGTGTGTAAATCCTTATGATGGATATAAAATTATTAGAGCAGAGCTTGATTTAGTCAGTTCAATGTCATTAATCAAGTACACCAAATTAAAAAAATCAAATTTAATAAAACGCACACCTCCTTTTTATGTAATGAGCATGGAAAAGTTCCTTTTAGCGGCAATTATTTCGAACCACCCGCTTGGACAAAAAGATGAGCTTTTGGCCTCGCTTAAGCTTTTTGAAATTGCGAACGGATTAATGGAGCTTATTTCAGCTGAGACTCAGTTACCCACTTCACTTGATTACTCAGTTTTAGAGGATGAAATTAAAAAACGGAGAAACGCATCATGATCTCATTCACTCCAATAGAGCTAATTGCCGCGATTGCTGTTTTAGCGCTTATTTGCCTTGCTGCAGTTGTGATCGCGTTCTCACTTGGCCGTGACTCAGTAAACATTGACCTTGAAGTTAAACGCCGCGTTATACAGCCAAATTTACAGTTTGTTGGTTATCAGCCAAGAGCTACAACCCCACCACCAATGATGCCGTCACCAAGAATTAAGAGAGCAGAGGTATAACATGGCAACAGGATTAGTTTCACCTGGCGATAAGTTCAATAACTGGACTGTGGTTAAACAGGGCCCAAAAGATAAACAAGGCGGTCAGCAATTTCATTGCAAGTGTGTTTGCGGTACCAAGCGCTTAGTTCGCAAGTGCAACTTAGGTAATGTAAAAGGTTGTGGCTGTGATCGTAAAGCGTATGTATCGAGTGGTAAGTACGCCAAAAAGCAGGTGCGCAAACCATTATCAATAAAACCAAAAGAGAAACCAGAAAAGTTACCAAAGCCTAAAAAAGAAGTGGTGGCCACGGCGAAAGCAGATGCACGTCGACAAAGAACGAGAGAACGCATTGACGCTGCACTGGAAAGGCAACGGTTAAGGCGTGATTTAACCAACGTTTGGGATATGTAATGAGCAGCTCCCCAAAACGCCGCAAACATAACTGGTTTGCAATGAATAAAAATTCTGAGGTTCCAATGAATACTGATCAAGTTAAGTTACTTAAAACACACATAGTTGTAGAACAGCGCCGAATGCAAAAGTGCGGCTCTACAGGTCTTGCCACTTTGTGGGCAAATGCGCTTAAGTATATTGAGCAGCTAGAAATACAGTCTCAACCACGCAATACCCCAATCTTAATGAGTGCGACTAATCCGAACGGTTGGACGTTAGAAGACATTGCACTGCAGTTGGCCAGTGAAATGATAGATAAAGACATGAACATTCAGGGTGACAAACGCCCGCAAGTTATAGAAACAAGCAAACTCAATAAAGAAATAATTGATTTATTGCACGATGTGCGTGTTAAGCAACAGCAGACTAGGGTGTTATTTGCGGAGCTTGGCCCAGACCAAGGGCCAACAGGTAAACCGCGTGCGGGTGCTGGCCATGAATAACGACGACACTATTTTAAAATCGACTGATATTGCATTAGGTCTAGGCTTGTTGGTTTTATGCGCTCTTGTTGTGGTCGGTTCTGCCTACGCGCTTAGTTGGCTTATTGATTTGCTAGAGCTTGAACGACTATGAATAGTTCACCAGAAGCAAAGCGAGCAGCTGCGAGAGATAGAAAGCGCAAGCAACGTGCTAAGGCTCAGAACTTAGGGGTTAAAGAGGTTTCGGTAAAACTATCTGAATCGGAGCGTGAAGTACTCGACAACCTTTGCCAGGTACGTGCAGGTAAAGGTAATGATCCTTACACGCGCGATGAATACATTTCGACACTAATACGCCGAGATAACGAGCGCTTAACCGAGCAGTTAAAGCGCCCTTGCAGTAAATGTAATTTACCACTCACGCAATCATGCGGTGGTGTTTATAAAGGTTCGCCAGATTGTGCAGTATCAATCCTAGGCAACCCATTGAAACTGTGACAAGTCACACCAAGTTAAATGAGGTGGTTATGTGTAGAGCTATTAGGGTACCAAGAAAAGGCGACTTGCTTATTATCCAAACCAAAAAAAGCGGTAAATTAAAAATCGCATGTGAAGTAAAGAGCGTTGTTAATGGTAATGAGGTTGTTTTGCAAAAATCAACAAACAGTTTCTTTAATTGGGATATGTATTTGAATGGCGAAAGCTGGGTTACGAATGTATTAAATATGGGAAAGGTTCAGCTGACAACATCTTTAAACAATAGCAGCCAATTTGCTGAGTATTAATTTTAAATTAGTAATTATCGGAGAATTATTATGACGAGTAACAAAGAGCAAAATGTTAAGTTTGAAATTAAAGATGATCAATTAGTTGTATCAATTGGTATCGAATCATTAAAGCGCTCGATAGAACACGACGCACCAGAAATAATTGTTACTGATAGCGGTCAAGCGGCGGTTGCAATTAAGCGTGTAATTTCTAGTGAAGAACAGGACGGTAGAACACCATTTCATAGCATGATTGCAGAGGCAGCTTATCAAGCTCTTGGCGATGGTGAAGCGGGATTAGATGAAGTCGATTGTTAGGGGGTAGGTGGTTGTGGCGAAAGTTATTTTAGATATTAATTTACCAGAGGGTGTAACTGAACAAGAGTTAGCGCACTTCCTTAACTATAAGCTTTTAGGCCATGGTGGCACTGATGAAGTGCTGTCTAAATTCAAATATGAAGAAATCGACGTTAATTACTTCGATATAGAGATTAACGACTAACCTTAGAATGCAGGTGTTAAAATGTACGTAGATATGACGGGTAACTTGGTTGTGGCTATGCCTGATATTGATGGTAAATGCCCTGAATGTGAAACTTCATTCAATGTCGATGGTGTTGATTTTGAAAAGGTCTTTAATGAGCCTTTAGCTTCGGCAGAAGTAAAATGCGAAAGATGCGGCAATGATTTTTATGTTCATGTAGAAAACTAAATGGAATACAGGCTATGACAGAGCAGTTACCTCGATTTGAACGAATAAGTGACGGTTCAGTGGCGCTTGTTGTTAGTCATCAAGATGAATTTGGGAATGATTGCACCTTTAGGTATTTTATTTCTGAAAAAACAGCAAAACGCTTACTCGGTGAACTAGTAAAACTTGAACCAAAGCGCCAAGCATCAAACAAGCAACCATTGGAATAACAGCGAGGGATTTATGGCTAGTCACTTTATAAAAATTGATATTGCAACTCCACCTAGCGGAGCAACGCATTTTAATCCGCGTATGTCGCTACCATTTGAGAAGCACGAAAACGGCAAAGTTTTTGTGTGGGATGGTCAGTCTTGGGGGGATTTTTCAGGCTTAAAAAAAGGTCGTTCAGGTAGTCATAAAATCAGAACTGAAAACTAAATTGGAAAACAAATGAACGCTTCTCAAGCAGCTTGGCAACGTGGCAAGTCGGATTATAAGTTAGGTATCTCTTATTTAGATAATCCTTACAAAGATCTTGATGCAGACTTAGCTGATGATTGGTTAGAGGGTTGGCAAATGGCGTCATATAAAGAGCGTCAAAAGTCGACCTCAAAACAGATTAATTAATATATTGGAATGAATCAATGAATGTGTTTAAGAAAATGCTTTTAGCGTTCGCTTATCCTCTATATTTTTTTATAGTTGGTACCAAGCAAAAAATAATAGATTACGAAAATGAACGGTTGGCTTGTGCTGGCGCTAACAAAATAGCAATTGATTTTAAACTGAGTAATCAAAACCATTTAACAGGAACGTATGATAGAACCTGGCTCTACATCAAAGGCAATCCAAGAGCCGCAAGTAAGCGCTTTATAAGCTTTGTAGATTTTATTAATAAATATTAGCTAAACGCAGGAGTACTAATTAAGCTCGTAAGATAAAAGCCATTTGGTTTGTCAGTAAAAACGCAAAAGCGTGGTTTTTTTATATAAATCCACAAAATGTGGTTTACAGCTTTGGCATAAAAATGTATTGTTCTTGCCAAGGTGGTAAAGCTGTATACAAAGCCTCCTAGATAATAACTGAAAGATACCCGATACATGCACGTTACTTGCTAAGCCCAACCCTAACCGGTTGGGCTTTTTTTGTGCCTGAACGTAGGCCCGCCATGATGAATTTAATTGAACAATTAAAACGCCACGCGGGTTTTTATGAGTGCGTGTGGCATTCAAACTCAAAGTGTTTCATTGGTTATGGCCACGACTTAAATGCAGAGCCATTACCTGACTATTTGCACCGCGATTTTGACAATAACCCAATCACCGAAGATGAAGCCGAGCAGCTGCTTGCATCCGACTTAATGAATTTACGCGATCTGGTATATCAGTGTTTAGACCTCAATCAATTTAATTATGTGCGCCAACAAACAATTTTAAGTATTGCTTATTGGCTTACGTTCCCGCGCTTTTGTCGTGAAGAAAAGTTAATTACCGCGTTCAAACAAAACAATTTTGAAGCAGCAGCGTCAATTGTTCTTACATTCAAACCTGAATTTAGAGCAGAAGAATTAGCTAAACAAATTTTAACAGGTGAATACTAATGAGTTTTGCAACAACGTTTATAAGCGGCGCAGGTTACAACCTTTTATTAGCTTTAATTGCTTTTGTTTTATTCCATGTTGCAGTTAGGTTTATCAATAACCGCAACGGTTACACGCTTGATAAGTTAATTCAGGATTGCCGCAATGATAAAAACTATATGGCTTTATCTGTGCTGTTTGGTATGTACGCTATTGCCGCTGCACTCTTATTCGGCTCAGTTATCTCTTGATTGTCGTTTTGATAAAGAGATAGAAAGCGCTGTTAAACGTTTTAGCCCTGGTCGTGATCCTGACCTTTTAAAAGCCCAGTTGTGGCAAGAATCTCGTTTCCGTGTAGATGCAGTAAGCCCCGTGGGCGCACAGGGAGTGGCCCAATTTATGCCCGCTACTTGGCAAGAGCAAACCGCTAAATTAGGGATAGCCGGTTCGCCGTTTAATGCTGAGTTGTCGATATTAGTTGCAGCACGTTATATGCAGCAACAGTATTCTTTCTGGTCATCCCCGAGGCCAGAATATGACAGAGAAAACCTAGCGCTTTGTAATTATAACGCTGGCGCAGGTAACTGTTTAAAGGCGCAAAAGCTTAGTGGTGGTGAAACTCTCTACCCTCACATCATTCAGTATTTACCACAAGTCACTGGCCATCATTCGCGCGAAACGATTGAGTACGTGCAGCACATAAGACGGTACCAGTTACAAATAAAAGCGAGGTTCGCATGTTTCTAAATAAATCATCACTCATGATTGCAGTAGCGCTGGCCGCAACAGCTGGCGCAGTTGTTATGGTCAATAAGTACGACACTGCAGTTGATACAATCGAAAATCTAACAGGCGCCAACGAACGTTTGCTAAAACAAGTAAGTGCTTATGAGGCTGAGCTGTATCAAAGCGAGCAAGATAAACGTGCATTGCGCTCTGATCTTAAGCAACAAGAGCAAATGTTTAATGCTTATCTAGCTGATTTTAGTGATGTGAAAGAACAACAAACCGTTGTGCAAACTAAGCTAAAAGAGGTCTTTATTAATGAGCCAGCTAATCAAGATTGGGGTAACACTAAGTTACCTCCTAATATTAAGCGCGTGTTCGATGACGCCACCCGAACCACAGGTGATCACGATAACGAAACAAGTGCCGGTGCTGCCACCGCTGCACCTCCTTAATGACTGCACTGTCAGTCAATCACCAGTTAACACCAACCGCGAACTACTAACTTTCGCAGTTAAAGCCCACAACACTAACGTGCTTTGTAACCTAGACAAAGCCGCACTAAGACAATGGCGAGCCAAGCATGAGAACAGCAAACAACAATGATTCTAAATTTGAAAAGATTGCGCTCTTTGTACTTGGCTCTTTGATTGTTAGCGTTCTTGGTTGGGTTGCTATGACAGTGAACCAAAACCAACTGCAGTACGCTCGTATAGAGGAACGCTTAGCTAATCAGTCAGTGATACTTGAATACCTGCAGAAGAAGTTTAATGACTCTACTGTTTGGCAATCTCGAATGGAAACTGACTTAGCATTAATCAAGCAGCGCCTTAATGCATTGGAGCAAGACAAGAAGTAATTAACACTCCCTTGGTGAACCAACTTAGTAACTTACAGCCCGCCGTCGTGCGTGCGATAGGCTTTAAAGCCACTGACTAACCAAGCACCAAGGGAGTGACCAGTTAAATACTTAATGAGTATTTAAAAAGTATTCATCAAATATTTAAGGTGGTTAAGATGCCAGCAGCTATACCAAAGCGTTGCCGCGTACAAGGTTGCGGTAACAAAACAACACAGCGCCACGGTTACTGTGAGGAACATGCACACCAAGCAAGCTGGGGTAAGTATCAGAAGCAGCAGCTGCGCAAAGGTAAGCGTGTATATCAAACAAAGGAATACAAGCACACGCGCGAGATAGTTAAAACAAAAGCTAGATGTTTGTGCATTAACTGTCTTACTCAGCCAAAACCAATTGTTAAATCTGGTTCTGTCTGTGAGCACATTGTGCCGGTTGCAAAAGGTGGTACCGAAGAGCTATCAAACCTTTCTTGGTTCTGTGAATCGTGTGCAAATTTTAAAACTGGATGGGAAAAGAACAAAACAGTTAAAGCGATACTCGAAAAATACGGGCATACCGCAATAAATCTGAATTCTTAGATGGGTAGGGGGGTCAAAATTGTTCAGCAAAACCCCTATTCTAAGTACCGCCATCCAGTCAAATTTTTATACGCAAATAATAAGAATTGGAATTTGATCAACCTGTGATCATATTGCGATCAATTAATTTACTTTTGTTGCAGGTTCAAAATGACGGTAAGTAGATCACCTGGCGGTGGAAGAATTAAAGGGGGTTTAACGGTTGGTGATACATCAATCACACGAAAACCTAATTGCCCAAAAAACTTGCTTTCAGATCAGAACGCCATTGATGCTTGGCACTCAAATTTAGAAATCATGATGGAAAGGAAGTCCTTTGCTTCTGAGGACGTTCCGCATTTGATTAATTACAGCAATTGCCTTAGCAGCATAATAAAGCTTCAAGGTGAATTAACTAACATTAAAAATTTCACTGATATCTCAGCGTCGGGTAGCTTAAAACTTCACCCGCATGTTACCGCTTTAAACTTAATGATTAATCAATCCGTAAAGCTAGCCAACCAATTGGGCTTAACGCCTATGGCGCGAGCTCGAATGCTTGGCGGTGGGAATGGCGATAAAGAAGACGACGAGGACGATTTCACCGAGTACTAAAATATGGCCACTTTCCCTAACGTTAATGCGGCAAACAAATACGCCCGTGACGTTGTGGCGGGAAAAATTCCTAATTGCCGTGAAGTAATACTTGCTTGCCAGCGTCATCTGGACGAGCTCGCAAAAGAAAAAGACCCTAACTTTCAATTTCGGTTTGACAAAGCAAAGGCAGAACGAATTTGCTCATTCATTCAGAAAATGCCTCACACCAAAGGCAAGTGGGCTAGTAAAAAACTCAAATTATCACTTGAGCCATGGCAGTTGTTTTTCTTTGCTGTGTCATTTGGTTGGGTGGTAAAAAAAACGGGTAAGCGTCGTTTTCGCGAGGTGATGCTTAAAGTACCTCGTAAAAATGGCAAATCTATTATTGCTGCAGGTGTGGGTATTTATGGTATTTGCGCCGATGAAGAATTTGGTAGTGAAGTCTATTGTGGTGCAACAAACGAAAAGCAAGCTTGGGAGGTATTCAAGCCAGCTAAGCTAATGGTTGAAAAATTACCAAAGCTGCAAAAACGATTTGGCTTGAAAGTTCATGCTAAAAAATTAACCCGCAGGGATGGTTCTGTATTCGAGCCGGTGATCGGTCAACCTGGCGATGGTAGTTCACCGCACATTGCAATCGTGGATGAATACCACGAACACAACACAAGTGAGCAGTACGATACATTCGATACTGGTATGGGTTCGCGTGAACAGCCAATGACATTGGTTATCACCACAGCCGGTACTAACTTAATGAGTCCGTGTTTCGATTTAGAGTTGCGAGTTAAAGCAATGCTAAACGGTACGCAAGACGATCACTTGTTTGGTTTGCTGTATGGAATCGACGAGGACGATGATTGGACTGACCCAGCAATTTTAAAAAAAGCTAACCCTAATTACGGCATTAGCGTTAAGGACGATTACTTATTGGCCCAGCAACAAAAAGCAATAAACAGCCCCAACTTTACCAACACCTTTAAAACGAAGCATTTAAACATGTGGGCCAGTGCTAAATCGGCCTATTTCAACATGGAAAAATACAAAGAATGTGAAGATAAAGATCTTAGTATTGATTTTTTCCGTGGGGTTGATTGTGTTCAAGCGCTCGACTTAGCTCGCAAGCTTGATATGAACTCAAAGGCACGTCTGTTTTGGAAAGAAATTAAAGGTAAAACACATTGGTATTGTATTGCGCCACAATTCTGGGTGCCGTATGAGCAGGTTTTTAACAACGAAAATAAACAGCTTGAAGAAATATTCCAGCGCTATTTAACTCAAGGTTATTTAAGCGTAACAGATGGTGCCGAAATAGATTATCGGCAAATTAAAGACGATGTGATTGCAAGTCATTTAGAAACCCCGTGCATATCAGTACCAATTGACCCACACGGTGCAACCAACTTAAGCCATCATCTCGCCGATGAAGGTTTAGAGGTTGTGACAGTCACACAGAATTTCACAAACCTTTCAGACCCAATGAAAGAACTGGAAGCGGCGATTAACTCAGGTCGTTTTCACCACGACGGCAACCCAATCATGGCTTGGCATATATCAAATGTTATAGGCAAGCATTACCAAGGCAATGATGATGTGGTTAGGCCCGTTAAACAAAAAGCGATTAATAAAATAGATGGCGCCGTAGCACTCATCATGGCTATTGGTGAGGCCATGCTACAAATCAAATCACCAGACTCTAAAAAAGAATCAATCTACAAGGGCGGTAAAGTCGGATGCTAAACATTAAAAGAAAAGCGCAATTTTTCATTGCTGCAATAGCAAAAATCACCGCATTTTTATTATCACTATTTATTAGTACATACAGCATGTTAGTTGGTTTGGTTGGTGTTGCATCTATTACTTATGGTGTGTCGTTAATATCAGTTCCTGGTGCATACATTGCGTGCGGAGTGCTGCTTATTATTCATAGTTGGTTTGCTGCCAAAGCAATCGCCAGCGCTAAAGCGCAAAGAGGTAACAAGTAATGTTTTTACCTGGCATGTTTAGTGTCTCATCCTTAAAAAAGGCGTTTAACGATAGTTTTGGCTGGGGCGGTTCTTCTTCTTTTAGTGGTGTTTATGTTGATCGCAAAACTGCTATGGGCAATAGCGCCCTAAATCGCGCGATAACATTACTTGCAACAAGTGTTGCACAGTTGCCATGTGAATTGTTTAAACGAAATCACGAAGATGGCACCAGAAAGAAAGCAACCGATCATCCTTTATTTTCAGTATTAAAGTACCAACCAAACAAGAAAGACACATCATTTGAGTATTTCGAGTCAGGGATGGGATTTTTATCTCTAGATGGTAATCATTATGCCCTAATCGAGCGTGATGAGCAGATGCGAGTTACAGAGCTTATATGGGTTCACCCAGATAATGTACAAGTTCTAGAAGGTGGTGACGGACTCCCGTATTACAGACTGCTAACCGAAAACAAAGTTGTTGGTATGGACTTAATGCACCATGTAAAAGCATTTAGTTTTAATGGTTTTACTGGTGTTTCCCCAATTCATACTGCATCGGATGCAATAGGCTTAGCTCTTGCTACAGAGCAACATGCAAGCGCGGTGTTTTCTCAAGGCACCACACTTTCAGGTGTAATTGAGCGTCCAAAAGATGCTGAATCACTCACCACCCAAGCTGACATTGATCATGTTGTAGATTCATTTACTGCGCGACACTCAGGTGGTGTAAGAAAGGCATTTAAAGTCGCCATGCTGCAAGAAGGTATGACGTACAGACAAATGGCAATGACCAATAACGATGCGCAAATGGTAGAAGCCAGAAGAATGGGGGTGCTTGATATAGCCCGTTTGTTTGGCATTCCCCCATCAATGCTCGGCGAGTCGGCAGGTGAATCATATAAATCAGTAGAGCAAACGACTTTAAACTTTTTGGTCTTTGCATTAATGCCATGGCTTAAGCGCTGGGAAAGCGCAATGCATCGCGACTTGCTCTTACCTGAAGAACGAAAAGATTATTTTATCGAGTTTAATTTCAGTTCATTAGTACGTGGTGATTTTAAAACTCGTTATGAGTCTTACGCGATTGGCCGTCAATGGGGGTTCTTATCAGCGAACGACATTCGCCGTTTTGAAAATTTACCGCCCATACCTGGCGGTGATGAATATCTAACTCCCCTAAACATGCTTGATGCAAAAGATAAAGCAAATGCTGAAAGAATGAGCCAAACAACAGAGCAACAACGCCAAGAAATAGAGAGTATTTTATGCCGCAACTAAATTATCCGCATATTGCCGAAATGGTATTTAACACCCCGTTATTAGCTAAAGGGGAGCTAGTCGAAAACGTTGCGCAATACGTTGCAGCTCGAATTGCTGGTACTGAGAAATCAGCACATAACTCAGAGCAAGAGCTAAGCGCTAAAAGCATGGGAGTAATCCCGCTAGGTGATCCAGAGAAAGATGGCTCAATGGCTGTTATTGCTGTGCATGGCATTTTGGTGCCTCGTCGTGGAACTATGACAGCTGAATGTTCTGAAATTATGAGTTTCGAGCTACTACGAAACCAAATATCAAAAGCAATGAACGACAGTCAGATTAAAGAAATTGTACTTGATATTCAAAGTGGTGGCGGAACAGCTCAAGCCGCCTTTGAATGTGCCGCATATATTCATGAAGCACAAAAGCAAAAGCCGATTCGAGCGGTGATCAATTTCAATGCTTATTCAGCTGCCTATTTGATTGCTTCAGCCTGTACCGAAATCATCATTAGTGAAACAGGCGGCGTTGGTTCAATTGGTGTATATCAAAAGCGCTTAGATATTTCGGCTTATTACAAAGATATGGGTGTCATCATGCACACATTCTATCGAGGTGCAAAAAAAGTCTTTATGCATCCTGATCTTGAAATGTCAGATGAAGAAAAAGAACACATTGAATCAGGCATTGAAAAGACCTATCAGCAATTTGTAAATGCAGTTTCTAAGTATCGGAATATGTCTGTTGATGAAGTACAAGCAACAGAGGCCGACTGCTTCAATGGCCAAGAGGCTATCGATTTAAAATTGGCCGACACATTATCAAGTGATCCTCATGCTGCAGTAAACGCAATTGCAAAGCGTTTAATTCAATCATCACCCAAAAAGATGGAAACAATTGGTGTTCAAGCTGCAGCTATGGACTATCACCACATAAATTAATCGCACTGCCTTGATGGCAGGGTTCAAACCAAGGTCGCTTTTGCGGCCTTTTTTTATGTAAAAAGAAAGGTAAAACTATGACTATTGTACAAATCAAGGCTGCGATGAATGAAAAAACCGCAGCAATTAAGGCGTTAGCAGCTAAAGAAGAAACCGAAGGTTCGCTTTGCGCTGAAGACATCGAGCAGTTTAAACAACTGCAGGCTGATCATGCCAATTTAGCTGAAAAGCTAAACCGTGCAGAAACCGCTCAAAGCTTGGCGGTTCAGGAATCAAACCCAGTAACCAGCACTGGCATTCCAGGTAACACGCCAGCAATTCACGTAAAGTCAGCACCAGAAGATTATAAAGGTGCAAAAATAGCGCGTATTGCACTAGCTTTGATGGCATCAGATAACAAGCTAGATGAAGCTATGAAGTTTGCTGCTACAGATATTCGCGATAAAGATGTATCAATGGCGCTAACAACCGCAGCTGATTCTGGCGGTTCACTAGTGCCAGAAGCATACTCACGTGACTTTATTGAGCTATTACGCCCACAGCTTGTAGTGGCGAAAATGGGCGCGCGCGTAACGAGTTTGCCACGAGGTAAATTAACATTATCAAGACAATCTGGTGGCGCAACTTCACAGTTCCGTGGTGAAGGTCAGCCTGTAAATGCAAGCAGCCCTAAAACTGAACCTGTAAAAATGAGCGCAAAGTCTCAAATGACTATCGTTCCTATGAGTAAAGAACTCAAAGGCCGCGCTGATTTTGATGCAGAGCAAATGGTTCTAGACGATATGCTAGCAGCGCATGCTGATTGTCAAGATAAGGCGTTCTTGCGTGGTGACGGTACAGGTGAAATGCCAAAAGGCCTTTTAACTCTAGCAACAGATGCTGGTCGTGTAACACCTTTCGTTGGCGATGTTGAGCTCGCTGTAATCGATGCGTTCTTAGATGGCCTGATTTTAGCTCATAAAAACAGTAACTCTAAAATGCGTAAATGTGGCTGGATCTTGTCACCACGTACTTGGATGAAGCTATATGGTTTACGTGATGCAAACGGCAATAAAGTCTATCCAGAAATGGAAAAAGGCCAGCTGAAACGCTATCCAGTTGCAGATACGACAAACGTACCTGACAACCTTGGTGTGGGTGGTGACTTCTCTGAAATTTACTTCACAGCCTTTGATGATGTTGTTATCGGCTACGACCCTGCGTTCTCAATTAGCACCAGTGAGCATGCAAGTTATTTTGATGCCGATGGCAATGTGCAGCATGCATATGCCAATGATGAAATTGTTGTGAAACTTGTAGGCGCAAGTGACATTATCTGTCGCCACCCTGAAGGTATCGCGATGGGTTCTAACGTTCCTTTCTAAACAAACACCATCCCCGTAAATTTTATATAAGCCCAGCTGATATTCGGTTGGGCTTAGGAGAAAAGCATGTCTAACGCAAAAATTATGTCGACGCTTGCAGCAGTGCTTCCTAGTGCTCTGGCAAGTTTTACACCTACTGTTGATTTGTCGAACGCTGACGAAGAAATTTTACCGTTTGTTATCGCTATCGATCACGGCAACTTTGGAGAGAAACCAAACTGTGATGCTTTAGAGCTAGAAATGTTAGATGAAAATGGTAAGTCAAAAAAAGCTAAACCATCATCAGCGCAGCGCGATGCTGCATGGGAATACTATCAACAGGCAAAAAAAGCCCCTAAAGATAGTGACCAGCCGAAAGTCGAATTCAAAACTAACAAAAACGGCACCGTGGCAGTTGAGTTTTTGTATTCGCACAACGGCTACCGTAAAGGTGAAGTAGCGGGGTTGCTACCGAAAGAAGTTTCTCGCTTACTTGAAACTAAAAACCCACCAATTCAATTGGTAAGCGAATAAATCCAAAACCGTGAGAGTCAAAGCCGACTAGCCCTGATCTTCTAGTCGGCTTTTTTATATGAGAATCCTATGTTAATTGACCTTGCCCGCGCTAAAGACCAACTAGGTATCGATCAAGCTGATAATTTTGAAGATACCCGCATAACCCGCCTTATCAACCAAGCAATTGGTTTAGTGTGTAGCGATATTGGTCGATTAATTTATCAAACTGCAGCTGATGTTCCAGAAGGTACCGAGGCGCCAATCATCCTTGATGAATTGCAAACTTATCAGCTAGCCAACCTAGAAACAGCCTGTTTACTGCAAATTAGCAGCTTAGACAGCAATCGCGAGGTTGAAATTGTCAATAGCATGGCAAAAAACCCCGCTTACACCACGGCAATTAAGCAATTTAAACGTGTATTGATAGGTTAGCCATGAAAAAACGACTCACTGCCAGCGAAAAACGTACTTGGGCAATTCTGTTTTCTACTCAATTAGTTAAAGGCCCACTTGGAAAACAAGAACAAAAAACAAAAGTTGGTCGTGTAAAAGGCAGTTACAGAAAGCATCGCGGCGGTATTGTTAACCACCAAACGCAAGAAGTAAGCACAGCGCAAGTCAGTTTTGCTATCGATTATCGTGCTGCATTCATGAACGTTAACGTTGTCGAGCTAAACGGCCAACAATACGAAGTGAAAGACACGACTAACGTGGGTTTTGAAAATCACACCATTATTTTTGATTTAGAGTTGGCTCAATCATGAAAATAACAAGCGATGTACTCGGTTTAAAAGACCTAGAAAAAGCACTTAAGAAAGTAGAGGGCCAAACAAAAGGCAAAGTACTTCGCTCTGCATTAAGAAAAGCCGCAAAGCCTGTTCATGAAGATATGACCCGTGATGCCAATACTAAGTTTGGCAAAGAAACAGGCCAAATGGCTGAGTCAACAAAAATTAAAACAGCCATCAATAAAAAGGGCGATCACAGCATATTCGACGCAGCTGCTTATGTCGGGGTTTACCACAACAAAAAAGCTCAAGCGGCGGCTGGTTCGTTAATTCCTTCGCCTATTATCGCCTATTGGTTAGAAACTGGTGTGCAACCGCACATCTTAAACCCAGACGGATTAAATAACTTGATGCACCCGGGCATTGTCGGTGTGCCATTTGTGCGCCCAGCCCTAATTAATAATGAATTTCGCGTTGTTAGCATAGTGAAAGTAGAGCTAGCAAAAGGCATTGAGCGAGCTTTAAAAAGGCAATCGACATGATAGAACTGGCCATACCCAGCATTTTAAGCCTTGTTTTAGATAATGTTTATCACATCAAAATATCTGAAATGAACAAAGATGCAGCCTTATGCTGGCGAATTGTAACCGATAAACCAAACGACGTATTAAGCAGGTATGGCCAGCGCGTTGCACGTGTGCAAATTAGCTCAGTATCAAGTGACCCACTGCAAGCGAACTCACTTAGCAAAGAGCTTCGATATTTTCTACGAAATATCCGAGGCGCCTTCAATGGTGTCACGATTAATTCAATATCAGAAAAAGAAACTATCCCCGATTACAGTGGCGATCCTGATGTTCACCGCAAGATAATCGATTTTAATTTTCACTACGGAGAACAACCATGACCCCGATTTTTCCTGACGGTTCAAAACTAATGATCAAGCCTATTGGTGGCGGCGAATTTATTGAAGTTATCGGCTTTGACAGTATCGGTGGCAAATTAAGCGCCGATGGCACCCTTAAAACAGACACCGTATTGTCTGATACAGCAGTTAAATACGCTGCAGGTATTAAGAAGGATGGTGGCGAACGCACCATCATTGCACGACTAGACGAAACAGGTGCAGATCCTGGTCATGCTGAATGTGCATTAGCAGCAACAGACGGCCTTGAACGCGAGTTGCAAATTAAAATAGGCCAATCAGGCAAGCATGTTCCATTTAAAGCAGTATTTGCGGATTGGGGGATCGCTGAGATTGATGAAGAAACAGGCTTGCGCATGCAAGCAAAAATTGGCGTTAACTTTTGGGGGAAAATAACAAATGACGCAGCTTAATAAAAAAAACTTCTTTGCAAAATTAGGCATTCTTCACCGTGAAAAAGTGACACTTGCAGGTCTTGGTGATGTGTATGTAAAAGCGTTAACAGTGAAAGAAGGTGAAGAATTTGAGCGCTTAGCTTACAACACTGATGGTCAGTTTAAAGATGACACATCAGCGAAATCGTTAATGGTCATCATGACTGTTGAAGATAAAGGCGGTAACAAGTTATTCAATTTAGATGATCTGGAACAACTGACAAGCATGCCAGCGGCGCCAATCAACAAGCTGTTTTCCGCTGCAATGAAGCTAAACAGTATCACCGAAAATGATATTGAAGAACTGAAAAAAAACTAGAGTCTGACGGGTGGCGGTGCTTCTTATTTGCTTACGCTGAAAAAATAAGTCGCACCCCGTTTGAACTTGAACGCCAAATAACCCACAAGCAACTTGCTGAATTGTATGCCTTTGAATTGTTGAGAAACAAAGAAAAACCAAAACGCAAACAACTATCAGAAGATGAAACCCTCGCCTACTTAGCTAATTTCATGGGGCCGCAAAGTCAATGAGTACACTCGCCAGTTTAAACGTCATGATCGGTGGCAACAGTGTTGCCCTACGAAAAGAGCTAACCCGCACTAGTAAACGTCTTCAAGAGTTTTCAAAAAACGCCCGCAACAATATTAATAAATATGGTAAAGCGGGCGTTGTTGCAGGGGGTTTAGTTGTGGGCTCTTTGCTTGCTATCTACAAACAGCAAGCAACTGTGATCGACCAAACAGCAAAATATGCTGACAGTATCGGCATTCAAACTAGCGCATTGACTGAATTAAGGCATGCAGCTGGTTTGTCTGGGGTAAGCGTTAAAGACCTCGATAAAAGTGTAGAAAACCTTACACGGCGCGTAGCAGACGCCGCTTTTAAAGGCACAGGCCCATTAAAAGACACCCTCGACGCGCTAAAAATAGATGTAAATGAGCTAAATAAACTCAAACCTGATCAGCAACTAGGCATTTTAGCCGATGCATTATCAGAGGTATCAAGCCAATCAGAGCGAACACGTATCGCTTACGAGTTATTTGGGCGTTCTGGCATTGGCATGCTTAAGCTGCTTGAAGGTGGCAGCGCAGGGTTAAATGCCATGCGCAATGAGGCGCAACAACTTGGCTTAAGCCTAAACCGTATTGATGCCAATAAAATCGAAATGGCCAATGATAATATTGCCCGCGCTGAGTCTGTCTGGGGCAGCTTTAGCCAACACTTGGCAACAGAAGCCGCGCCCGTTATAGGCTCACTAGCCGAATTATTCCTAGAAAACGCCAAGCAAGTTGGCGGCATGGGGAGTTACGCAGCTGACACCGTAGGTGTATTGGTAAAAGGTGCTGGTTTCGTTGGCAATGCCTGGCGTGGCATACAAGTTATTTGGCAGGGTTTAAAAGTCAGTTTTCAGGGCTTAAAGCTACTTACTATTGAGGGGTTAAACCTCATGAGTAAAGCTTACACGGCGTTTGCCGAAGGAGTGGTAAAAACAGTTATTCTACCGCTACAAAAAGCCCTCGATTTAGCCGGTTACTTAAATGATGATGCGGCAACGCTTGCGGCTGATCTGCGAGAGCTAACCACATTTAAACCTATTAGGCTGTTTGATGAAGCGCAAACAAACCAAGCGTATATTGAAGCCCGCGAAGCAACGGCCAAACTGCATGAGCTAATGCTAGAGCCTATCCCCGCGCAAAATATCGATGCATGGTATGCAGAGGTTAAAGCCCGTTTTGATTCACTTGCTCAAACCTATGTAGGCGGTCTTAATTATAACAGTGGCAATACAGGCGGGGGGGATGACACCCCAACTAAAGAGCAAACGAACCCATACGCTGCACAAATTGCTCAAGCACAAGAATATTACGCTGTTCGTCAGTTAATGCGCGAAAACGATTGGACAGAAGAAAAAGCCCAACTGCAGGTGCAGTTAAATGAATACGCAGAAGCCAATGCAGCCCGCAAACTAACAGATGATGAATACCGCTTGCTATCAAAGCAAGCAACAGAACTTTATCAGGCTGAGCAGCTAGAACAACACCAAGGTTTTTTAGCACAACTGCAAGAACAAGTGCAGTTGACCTCTGAAAACTTCGATACGATGTGGGGCAATACGTTTGATCGCTTCACGCAAGGTGTCGGTGAGTCAGTTGCCAATGCAGTTATGACACAGCAAAGCTTTGCTGACTCAATGCGCGATGTAATGCGCGGCGTGCTGCGCTCTACTATCGCCGCATTAGCTGAAATGGGTGCAAAGCGTTTAGCGCTGTGGGCCACAGAAAAGCTATTAAATAAAGCGACTGCGACCAGTGCTGCCACCACAATGACAACCAGCGCACAAGCAATGGCATTAACGGCAGGTCTAAATGCCTTTGCTTCAACTGCAGCTATTCCAATTGTGGGCCCAATTTTAGCACCTGGCGCGATGGCCGCTGCGCTTGCTGTATCGCAACCAATGGCCATGGCTGTGGGTGGTATCTCTGCGGGCATGGTTGGTATGGCGCACAGCGGTATTGATGCGGTACCAACCGAGGGTACGTGGTTGCTCGACAAGGGCGAACGTGTTTATACAAACGAAAGCGTAGATAAACTCGACAGAATGTACGAGATCATTGCAAACAGAAGTGGCAATGATGATCAGGGTAGTGGTGCCCGCGAGGTGCATATTTCCCCTAATTTTTACATTGAAAACAACACCAATGACGCAATGAATGAGTGGCTTGACAACAACATAAACCGCATCGCTCAAAAGCTCCAAGACGTTATCGATATTCCACATTAATAAAAATAAGGCTGTTCAATGGCAACGTTCCCAGAGCAATTTATATTGCCGCAAAAATTGCGTATTCGCAGCTTAGACAGCACTCAAACAGACCCAACGCTGGGCGGTATTAGCAATAAAAACCGTATTGCTTATCGTCATCGATGGGGCTTTGATATGACCACCCCAAAACTTAATTACGAAAGAGCCATGGCGCTTTATGCATTTATTTGCTCGATGGGTGGCCGCTTTGGTGTATGCACAATGAAAAATCCGCTCCCTCAGTTGGGGGCCGGTGCTGAAAATGCGCTCGTTCGTACCAGTGCTGAACAAGGCGATACAACCACCGCGTTATATGCCATGAATAACAATGTTCTTGGTGCATTGAAAGCGGGTGATTACATTCAGTTTGATAATCACACCAAAGCTTACATGGTAACAGCGGTGCTTAACACCAACGGTGTAGGCCAAGGCACGGTAAGTTTTACGCCTAATTTACGTGTTGCTGTGCCAGCGGGTACACCCATGAAATCGGGCGGCAATGTGCATTTTAGTCTTGAACTTAAAAGCGATGATCAAGACATACAGCACCGTGCAGACACCGATCGCGAGGTGGCAATCAAAGTAGAGTTTGAGGAATACATTAATGATTAGTTTAAACCCCGAACTTAAACAATTATTAAAAGGCCCACACACCACTGCTTTGTTACTTACGGTGCATTTTTCCACCCCGTTTAGAGCAACAAACAGCGGTGCCAGCTTAAAACACAACGGTGCCACATTCGTAAAGGGCTATTGGTCTGATGAGGGCATACGAACCGAGCAGCAGGGTAGCCCCAAGGTGGGTGAGGTACCCATCACCTTAAAAGCAATTGATAGCGCCATTTCGGCGCTTTTTTTTTCTGAAAATTGGCTAAACACCCCCGTCACAGTCGAAAAAGCATGGCTAAACAGCGATGGAAAAATTGCCTTTACGCAAGTTATTTACAAAGGGCTTATTGCTGAAAAGGGCGGCGAAGAATCAGAAAAAACAGCAAATATCACCCTAAAATCGGCCTCTATCTGGGCTGACTTCGAAGCGGCTAGAGGCCGCAAAGCCACTCATAAATCCCAACAGCTTTTTTACCCAAACGATATGGGCATGGAGTTTTCGGGCAGCGTTATTAGCGATATTCCTTGGGGTCGCGAAGGTAAAAGCCCAGCCATTTCTTCGGCGGGGCGCGGTAATCGTGGTGCGACTGAGCAGCAGGAACAAAAATGAGCTTATTCTCAAAGTTAAGACACTTCACAACTAAACTAATTTTAAACTGGTTAAACCCAGAGCCAGATCGCAGCGGCCAAGGTACTAACGTAACTAAGGCCAGCTCAGAAAATCATATACCTGTTGTATATGGCACCCGTGAAGTTGGCGGCACAATTGTGTTTATGAACACAACGAACCCAGACGATGGTGATGATGTAAAAAACGACTTGTTACATATTATCGTTGTCTGGTGTGAGGGTGGCATCGATGGCGTCGAAGACCTTTGGCTTAATAAAATCTCTATTAACGACAGCAAATTTGACGCAAAAGACGGTGGTCGCTGGGCTTATGCAACCCATTTTCCAAATGGTATGGGTAATTATACTGCATCGCATTTAAAAGAAGCCGGTTGGGATGCTGCAAGTAAAAATCATAAGCTGCAAGGTTTAGCCTGTTCGTATATTCGTCTTGAATGGAGCATTGCAGACGACGCGCCGTTTACTGGCGTGCCTGATCTTACGGCCATTATTCGTGGTAAAAAAGTAAAAAACCTACACACAGGGGTTGTCGAATACAGCGAAAACCCAGCGTATATTTTGCATGATTACTTAACCGCCAAAATTTACGGCAAAGAATTAGCAGCCAGCGAAATTTACCTGCAGTCGTTTAAAGATGCTGCGACAGTGTGCAACACCTTAGTGCCTCAATATCAAGGTGCTAGCGAAACACAAAAGCTGTTTACTTGTAACCAAGTGATAGACACCGCGCAAAGTATTCTCGATAACGTCGAACTGCTTGGTAAAACCATGCGCGGCATTATTCCTATCATCAATGGTCAGCTGCACTTAATCATTGAGCAAGACGAGCCAGTTACACCAGAAGGGCTGAGCGAACGCGAGTTTAAATCAAAGATCCAGTACAGCAGCGGTGGCAAAAACAAACGTTATAACCGCGTTATTGTTGAATACATCGATAAAGAAGCGCTTTACTCTGAACAAGATGCTATCTACCCAGAGCCAGACAGCGAACTAGAGCAGCAGTGGCTTAATGAAGATAACGGCGTATTGCTAGAACACCGCTTTAAAGTATCTGGCTGTACTAATTACTACGAAGCCCGCCAAATGGCCCGTGTGATTGCGATGCTTAGTCGCGAATCACTAAACTTTACTGTAACCGCAAGCCCTATTGCATTGCAGTACACCGTGGGTGATATCGTACCGATCAGCGTTAAAAAGCTGGGATGGGATGAAAAGCCATTTCGTTTAATAAAAAGTAACTTGCAAGATAACGGCGATTATAAGCTCACATTTAAAGAGCACCAGCCGTACATTTACAATTGGTTAAGTGGTGTTGTTCGCCCACCAATCCCCGATTCAAACCTACCAAACCCGCGCCAAGTTGCAGCACCAACAGAGTTAACGGCCACGGCCCTTGATGATGGCCATGTGAAAATTAGTTGGGTGTCTGCTTATACGTACTTTGATGTGCAAATTTACCGTAACAATACGCTTATTAAGCGCACAGTTACACCACAGCCAGAGTACATCATTACCGACTTAGACGCGGGCAGTTTTGAAATTGATATTCGTGCTCGCTCGAATATGGGGTACCACAGCAAATTTGTCACATTGTCGTTTGATGTGCTTACACCTGGAGAACCAATTGTAAGTATTGACTCTGCAACCTATAACACATTGGTGCTAAGTGCGCGTGTGCTGGGTGCAGGGTTAGGCACAACGTTCGAGTGGCAATTTTTAGGCACCAACGACAACCCACGAACCGAGGTTAACACCCATTCGGGTTATAACTATACGTTTACAGGGCTGCAGCCAGATACCGAATATAACTTTAAAGTACGTACAAAAAACGTGGCAGGTGTGAGCCCTTGGGTTGCTGTGTCTGCATCTACCACTGTGGCTGACTTTGCTGAGTACATTGCAGACCTAGAAATTAGCCAGCTAAGCCAAGAAGCGCAAAACCTGATCAGCGATATTAATCAGCAGGTTGACCGTTTACGCCCAGAAACCGAAAACAACTTACCATCTTTGATTGCAAAGAACATTGATGCGATCACCGGCTTAACAGAAAAAGTCGAAGTACTCGACGCAGAAAACCCAAATAGCATACCGTTTAAGATTGATCAGCTAGTCGATATTGTTGATGTAATTAATGCAGAAAACCCAAATAACTTACAAAGCCAACTGGCGCAATCAACAAGCAAAATTAATGATTTAGAGCGCATTACTCAAGTACTCGATGCCAGCAGTTCGGCAAGCTTGCCCGCGCTTATTAAAATTAATCAAATTGCTATCGAAAAACAGCGATTAGAGCAGCAAAACTTAGGTTTAAGTGTATTAAATGTTACTTCGGCTTATACAAACTGGCGTAACGAATACGAGCGCAGAACGTTAGACAATGAGCGTTTAATTGATGCCGCCGCGTATGTTGATCCTGACACGGGCACAATTGTAAACCGTGCCTATGCATACACAGACGAAAGCTTTAATAGTGCTCAGCTGCAAATCGAGGGCGCAGAAAGCAAGATCACATTAAACGCTAAGCAAATTGCTCAATCGCAAAATCGTATAACGCAAGCAGAAGCAACGTTAAAACTGCAAGCAGGGCAAATTACTCAGCGCGCAACATATGCAGAAGTAGAATCACAAATTGCAGGGTCACTCGCAGCATTACAACCTGCGTATAGCTGGCAATTTAACACAAGTGCAGAGGGCTTTACGGGTGTAGATAGCCACAATGCACAAGGTTATATTGTCGCATCAAGCCAAGTGGCCACCCCTGCGATCAGCTATGACGCAACTGAAAATCCAATGTTTCGTATTCGTGTGCGTAAACATGTGGGTGCAACCTGGCGCGGTGATATTAAATTTAATGGTGGTACCACTGCTTTACACTTACCAGAACCCGCAAGCGACGAGTGGGAAACGCTAAACATAGATGCAACCGGCACAGCTGGTTACGCAGGTACAATCACAAGCCTTGAGTTTGATTTAGGCTCATGTGACATTGATTTTATCGAGGTGGGCAAGCGTGGCGCCAATGATTTAGCCTTAGCTGATATTACAGCCCGTACAACAACCCTTGAAAATGATATCAATGCGCGTACTGGGATCATGGCGCAGTACGCAACAACGGCATGGGTTAATGCGCTTGGTTTTCAAACGCAAAGCAACGTACAAACGTTAATTGACTCGTTTAATACCCAATACGGCATTAGTGCGGTACTGCAAGAGTTTGCAGATAACAACACCATCTTAAAAGCCAATGCTGCGCAAACGTGGATCGACGGCGCTAACGCGACCATACGCGAGCAAGTAAACAGTATTTTAAACACTGAAAATGGCGTCAATGATCGCATTGCCACTGCAGAGCGAAGCTTAGACGCAATTAAAGGTGAAATCAGCCAAAGCGTTAGCCAAATAAGCGGCCTTGAGCTCAATGTAAAAGAGCAAGGCTTAGCTGATATTATCCATGCCTATAACCAGCTGCAGCAAGATAACGACTTAGCAGCACAAGGTTATAGCTTGTCAGTGGCCACAGAAAAGTTAACCGCTGTGACCAATGATGTTGAGTCGCTAGCGACTCAACAATTAGAGTTAGCCGGTGCCTTTGCTCAAAACCAAGCGTATTTAACAAGCCTAAACCAAGCGTTTGCAAATGAGCGTATAGCCCGTAGTAGCTCAGAGCGTGAATTACGCGCCGAAATCACCCGTGAAGGTCAACGTTCTGTTGCACAAGCTAACGAGCGACTAGCCGCGACAGTTGGTTATTGTATTGATGCCGACGGCAATCTGGTTGATGAAGCCGATGCAATGGCGTGTATTGCTGCGGGCCATGAGTGGATTGATGGCCCATTGGTTGAGCTTATCAATGAATATACGGCAACGTATGTAAACAAGCAGGGTTTTCAAACTGCAGCGAATGTAGAGCAGTATATCAACACGTTAAATGCTGAGTACGGCGTAACAGCGACTATTCAGAAAATTAACGATGAAGGTGTGATCACTGCAGCCAAAGAAGCGCAGCAATGGATTAACGCCGCAGACGGCACTATCACCGATCTGATCACGCAGTACGTCAATAAACCCGATGGCATTAATACAAGCATTAGTTTTGCCTATGATCTTATCCAAGCCAATGCCGATGAAATCACAGCAGCAGCGAATGCACAGCAACAGTTAAGTGCCCGCTTTGACCAAGCTGAATCAGATATCAACACATTTAACGAAGCGCTAACCAATGAGCAGCAAGCCCGTGCAACCATGGGTTCGCAGCTGCGTGTAGAGTTTCAATCGCAAGATTTGGCAATGCTTGCCACGGCTAATGAGTTTACCCGTGCAGTAACAGGGTATTGCATCGATGCTGAGGGCAATCGTGTTGATGAAGACGATGCCATTGCATGTGAAGCAGCGGGCCATACATGGGTTGACGGCCCAGCCGTGCAACGCGCTGTTGAAATCAGTGCAGCGTGGGTCACGCTGCAAGGGTACCAAACACAAAGCAACGTACAGCAAAGCATTAATTCGTGGGATGCATCGTATGGCGTAACAGCGACCATTCAGCAAATTAACGATGACGATGTTATCACTGCAGCCAAAGAAGCACGTTCGTGGATCAATGCTGCAGAGGGCACCATTGAAGATGTGATCACGCAGTACGTTAATAAGCCCGATGGCATTAATACGAGCTTAAGCTTTGCTTATGATCTTATCCAAGCCAATGCTGACGAACTAAGTGCTGCAGCGACAGCACGACAACAGTTAAGTACGCGCTTAGAGGGGGCCGAAGCCGACATAATCACCACGAACGAAGCACTAACGACAGAGCAACAAGCCCGTGCAACCATGGGTTCGCAGCTGCGTGTAGAGTTTCAATCGCAAGATTTGGCAATGCTTGCCACGGCTAACGAGTTTACCCGGGCAGTAACAGGGTATTGCATCGATGCCGAGGGTAATCGTGTTGATGAAGACGATGCCATTGCATGTGAAACAGCGGGCCATACATGGGTTGACGGCCCAGCCGTGCAACGCGCTGTTGAAATCAGTGCGGCATGGGTCACGCTGCAAGGGTTTCAAACGCAAAGCAATGTGCAACAGCAGCTTGATACATTTAATTCAACGTATCAAGTAAGCGCAACACTTGAGCAATTTGCAGGAAACAACACACTACAAAAAGCCAATAATGCGCAGTTGTTCATCGATGGCGCCGAAGAATATATTGCCCAGCGGATCACTGCATACAACGCCCAAGAAGGGAGCGTAAACGCCAAGTTTAGCGATGTGCAACAGCGACTTGATGCAGCCGAAGGGTCTTTATCAACCAGTATTGTGCAAATTCAAGGGTTAAGCCAAGCGCAGCAAGCAAGCGATTTAAACGCCGTGATTGCAGCATACGATGCACTCATTAGCGAAAATGAATTAGCTGAACTTGATGTTAAAGCCGCACTTGCAAACGAAAAGCTGCAAGCTCAAACAAACGAAGTTGAAAGCCTGGCACAGCAGCAGCTTGAACTGGCTGCGCTTTTTAACGACAGCAAAGCAATTATTACGAGCTTAAACCAAGCTGTATCGAGCCAATATCAATCGAGTGTAATACGTGATCAACGCTATCAAGCAACGTTTGAAAATGTGAGTGCCCGCTTTAGTGATGTTACAACGGCCATTGCAACAATTGACGAAGCGAACACGCTTCGCGATCAAGAGTTCGAATCGTTTGTTGCTGACACGATTGCTCAGTTTGATGAAGTGGCCGAAACCTTTGCAAGTCAAGATCAGGCCTTTAGCACCCTGCAGCAAACGTTGACAGCAAAAATAAATGAAGACACCGAAGCCGCCAAAAACGAAGCCGTATCAACCGCCCAACAATACACACGTACAGCGGTTGGTTACTGTGTAAATGCCCAGGGTCAAATCACCAGTGAAAGCGATGCGGTGCAATGCGTAACTGATGGTGGAACATGGCTTGCTGGCCCACTTGCTGAGTACATCGAAAACTTACAAATTAGTGATGGTGAAAGCACAGCAAGCATTAAGCAAATACGCCAAGTTTTTACCAAAGAAAATGGCCAATTGGTTGCGCGTGGCGGTTGGACACTCGACAACAACGGGCGCATTGTTTCGATAGCCGGTTATAACGATGGTGAAACAGGCCATATCGATATTGGTGCTGATCTGCTTCGCTTTGGTGTTGTGGTAGATGGTGCGTTCGTGCCAACGTCATACATTGATAATGCTGATCCTGCGAACCCTGTTCAAGTTATCCGTGGTCGCTTAGTGCTTGGTGATGGCCACACGGTAAACAGTCTAGAAGATATCAGGGCGCAAGATGGTGCTGCGGGATCTCGTGGTGCGGGTCGCTATACCATAGCGACCTCAAATGGAATCTGGTATGACAGCACAGCCAATACGGCTGTACCCGACGAAACACCTGTATTAAACGACGTTGTTACAATTTATAAGTCGAGCAATCCTGAAGTTGAAACAACTAAGCGATTTAATGGTCGTTGGTGGGTCGATTATGCTTTGCATATCCATGGCAGTGCTGTAATTGACGACACACTTGATGCCCGAGCGATACGAGCAGGAACTCGTATGGAATCACCGCGCATTGACTTAATTGGTAACAACTTTATGAAAATAGAGTTAGCAAGTGGATTCGGACCCGAAAACTTATGGTATTGGTACGGCCCGAAATTTATGAAGAACGGCTTGCCAGATTTAAGTATGTGTACCCGCGCTAACGCCACAGAATGGAAGGACACAAACGGAAACAGCTTTACAAAAGGAACGTTCATAGCGGGCTCATTAGAAAGTAGCGTAAGTACTTCTCAACTAGTTAGCAACCCTAATAGAGAGCTTGAATTTACGTCAAACGGCAACACCATTCACTTCGCTATAAGTTACTCACATCGACGTATTTATTATGGCCCAAGGGATGGTGGTCCAACATCTGTATATTGCCCATCAACACAGCAATTTCAGCCCGTCAGCGGCACGGTTTACTTAGAAAGGTGGAATGGCAGCAGTTGGGTTGTCATTTCGTCACGCTCATTCTCAGGTACATACAGTTGCGAAGACGGCTTTTTTGAGGGGGAACCTGGCACACCGAATTCACCTTATGTAGCTATGTCACTTAGTAATAAATCTTGGACTTATAACCACACACCTGGCTCGGGATATCAAAAGTATCGCGTAAGAGCCGCAGTTAATAACTTTCAATCAAATTCGGGCGTAGGACAGTTTTTGTCCCTCGCTGCGAGCGAATAATTTAGAGGACTAAACAATGGCAGCATTCACAGCCAGTCAAGCAAGCGTGACCAATGGCTCAAAAGTGGTTCAAATCAACAGTGGCGAGAGTGTCGCTAACGTAAGCAGCGGTGACTTCTTAGTCCTTGCGGGGTTTATTGTTGAAATTAACCGCGCGTACTTGGGTGCCGAAGGAAAAGGCTATTTTGAGCTAGTCAAACAGTGGCCTAACAGCAACCAAGCTAATCAAGAGTGTATCGTTATTCCAACAACGGGCGAATTTAAAAAAGCAGTTGAAGCGCTATCAAATGCAAACGTGTTAGTTAACGATAATTTTAAAGCACTGCAAGATTGGCAAACTAAAATGGGCACTGTCACGTTTAGTAATCAAGACGGCACAACGACAACAGTTAAAACCCTCAAGCAGATTGAAGCCGATAACCAAGCGCAGATGGACGCATATCACCCCCACCCTTGGGCAATGCGTAAAGTTGAATTTGAAGCTATGCGCGCTGCGAATAATGAAAAGTTTGCTGCAAGTGGGTTTGTGCATAAAGGATGTTCAGCGGCAGCGTCAGCAAGTATTATTAATATTGAAGAAGGTATGTGGGCGCATCATGTAAGCACAGGACTTAATAGCCTTGTTTTAGGAAGAGATTATGAGGGAAAAGTAGGATCATCCAAAACAGCTTTGCCTGTGCTTAATTTGTCAGGTGTTCTTTTTAAACTTGATTCGATTTCACGTGCATCTACTGACCACAGTTCCCAAGTAAAGCTTCCCTCAGCCGAGAATGGAACACGTACATACGATAGTGACACTGGTTTATCAGTAAAACACGCAACCCCTGCGATTGCATTCGCATCAGAAACAACTACTAATAAGGTTGTAACTAACCGTATAGATATGTGGGGCTTTGAGGCATTTTTACGAGAAATTAATGATGCAGACCCGTTTGTGTATAAAAACGGGTTAATTCAATCTCAAGCAAGCAATATTAACGGTGTGCCAACTGTTAGTGATAATGAACGGCCTATTACTTACTTTGCTTGGTATGAAGGTGATACAACCAGTAGAGGTAAAGGTGTTAATTGGCAAACTACTACCGAAGCACAGCGCGTAGCAATAGCAAGTGACACGGATAATAACATTTACTTTGATGATGCTACGGGTAAATTCTATCAATGTTGTGTTCGGGGACGAAGTTTTGCAGGGCTAGGAAATGGGGATTGGCAAATAATTGACTCTTCATTTGATGGGCAATATTTGATGTACCAGACAGGTGTCGCAACACAGGTAAGGCCGCAAGGTTCCAGAGATACAAAAGGAACCACTGTATATACGGCAAGAAAGTCTGGAGATTGGAGCCATCCTTTGGTAATGGAGAAAAATGGGATATTTGGTGCAATGAAATCGTCTACATCAGTAGATGATGAATCAGGTATCAATGGTGAGTGCTACTTTCTGGTCTGTGGCACTGTCAATCGCAGAAACACGGGGTTATATCATGACTCTTTCAATAATCTAGGTACAGAAAAAGCCAGTGATGATAAAGAATGGCATAACACAGCTCAATCATTTACATCAAAAGCCGATTGTTTTGACTCAGCAAAATTGCTAACTAATTCAGGTTCTATTGCAAGTGGTAAAAGTGGTGCGCCTGATGGCCGTTATTTTGATGCAATATATGAATCAGGAGCTGGCGGCGTCTGTCGTGATATGCGTTACTCTGCTTGGGGATTGACAGCAGAGGATTTTGCAGAAGCAGATTTAAAAATTAAGATGGGGAAATATAGGGGTAAAGAAAAACTCCCTTTTTGCGTGCCAATTGTTGTTGGTCCTAACTCAATAACAACATATATTTCTCTTGGAGAAACAAAACCAACATGGTGGAATGATTCGATATTAGGCTCAGGTGGTGCAACAACTATAGGGGCATCTAATACTTACCTATATAACCCTACTACAGGTGAAAAATTATTTGTATGGTTAGCTGGTTATACTTCTACATCAGGCATCGGCTGGTACTTAAGAACTGTTAAAGCCCAATTTGCAACCGGTACGACCAATGATGACTACCACAATTTAGAGAGCGGTGATGTACTTATCTTACAAACAACGTGTGATAACTCTTTATCCAATATATCTGTATCAGGAGAGTACGCTCACACTGAGGTGGTAGGAGACCCTACAAATATTTCTCTTTGTGATGACTTAAAGAATGGATGGATCGGCAGTTGGAACCCTGTTACCCCTGACGGTACAAGTAAGAAATTTCCGCTAACAAGGCCTTTATCAGAGAAACTTCCATTGGTTAGGACATTAGATAGCGGTAGCACTTGGACTAAGTATGCTAGCTGGAGTTCATTGGCCCTTTTTGATGATGCTAAAAATGAATGGAGTGGTTCATTTGCAAGTGAAGGTATTTATATAATTAACTATACATCGTTTGCAAATTACACTAAGAAATCAGTCAATAATGAAATTTACAGGGGTGTAAGTGGTGTTGGCAGGGTTATCAGTTCTATGTACACCTGTTACGAACCAACATGGGGTGGTATTTTAGGCTACAGTTTAACAGGTAAAATCAACACGAGCTCTGCTGGTTCTGGAGCAGGGCAATTGCTCCCTTCCCAACCTTTAAATAACATAACCGTGAGAGGCGATTGGGGTACTTTAGACGGTACAGACTATCGCCTGTCTTCCCACTCTCCACTCTTGCTGGGTACACCAACTAATGACAGTCCTGCTTTTAAAGCACTTAACTACAACGTAGTTGTAAACCAGCAAGCCTTTATCAATTATGCTTACACGGAGCTTACTTATGACGCAACCGCAGGTGACTGGGGCGATGATGGCAAAATTCATATCGCAGATAATCAAACCACAATGTTAGACGAGAACGGCAACACGGTTTTAGTTGGAACAGCGCGTTGCGTAGAACCTTTAGGATGGCTTAAAAATGACAAATAAATTTGAACCAATACTTGATTTTATCGTTATCGATGACGAACAAAACCCCGTAACTAATGAGCAAGGTTTGCCAATCTTGCTACAAGGTCCGATAGGTGCTAAAAGTATTCCTGACCTTATTGCTAAGGGTAAGGTTGAAAACCTGACCATGTTTGCAGAGCTACAAAGTAAAACTGAGCAATGGGAATGGGCCTATAAGTACTACGACTATTTGGTTGAGTTAAACGAAGTCGAACAGTACAACGCAAACTTACCCGAACCAGTTGCCTCAGAAGATGGCACATTGGTTGAAGTTGAACCCAAAGCGCTACCAACAGAGCCTGAGCGCCCTGCATTAAAAACAGTTGATGAAGTACTCGAACCGTACAAAGTCACCATTTTTAAACTGCAGCGCCAAAGCCAAATTGACAATGCGGTGGTTGAAATATCAACAGGTAAAACGTTTGATGCCGACGAACTAAGCATTACACGCATGGCCAACGCACTCATAAAGCACTGGCAGCTTGGTGAAGACGACACTATCCCTTGGTCAACAGCTGATGTGGCCACGGGTGTAATGGTTGAATGCACAAAGGCCGAAATTATAGAGGCACACAGCTTAGCAACCGACCACTTTGCAACAGCTTGGAATATTGACTAACAAGGGGCTTATAGCCCCTTTTTTATTGGAGAAACCCATGTTTACCATGCTTAAAACGCTAAGAACCTTGGTTTGCTACTTGCTGAGTGGTTTAATATTTATTTTGCCTTTTACTCTGCTTGCCTTATGGGCATTACTTGGCAGTAAATGGGCCTTTAACAGCCTGTATAGTTTAGATGTGCTTATTTGCAGTATTTGCCACGGTACGCACCTTGAGTCTATTTCGGCCCGCAGTTATAGGCTACGAAACGATAAGCGCTATTTATACCAAATGCTTTTTATTGATTTGTTAGCAAAACCGTTTGATGGGGCCGATCACTGTGAGCGAGCATGGCGCTGGGAAAAGTCAGTAATTAAGCGGCCTTAAACCCGCCTAAAAAATAAGCGTTTGATCCTTTGTTTCGATCTTTGCATTGCGCAATACACGTTATGTGTTATATTGATCACATCTCACAAGGTGAGTGTGAATTGGAGAGGTTAAACCTGCGAGTAGCCGCCCGCAGGTTTGTTGCTTACGTACGAGCATGAACGCAAACAAGTGTTTATTGTATGTAGCCCGCCAAAATATAGCAAGTAAACGAGCATATAGATGTCGCAAAACAATAAAAACAACGGGCTTTTGTACTGTAATCGCGTACAAAATCCGAATCCAAATTACGAGGTACCAAAAACGCACACCACACGGTTAGCGTTTATTCGTGATCTGGTTGTTAAGTGCGACCAAGTGAACATCGTTAAAAGCGATGAAGCCGTTTACATGCGCCCTGCCCTTTCACGTAACAAAATATTCTACCCTGACCGCGAAAAAGCCATGCGAGCATTAGCAAAAGCATTTTGCGAGCATGTAAACCTAGTTACCCACCAAGTACAAATTAGCTTAACAAATGCTGCAAATCAGTGTGGCTTAAGTACGATTAGCCAAGCTGAGCAAGAAAAAGCTAAAGCCGACCCCACATACAACCCAAAACCGAGTATTAGCCGCGCAAGCCGTGCGTTTAAAGATATGATCGATCTTGGTTGGATTGTGGCCCGTAAAGATTGGCAAGTATGGGACAAAGATCAGGGCCAATGGCTAGATAAATATTACGAAGTAACGGAGCTGTTTTTTAAAGCGCTAGGTATAACGCCCGAACGTGTCGAAAAGAACCGCCAGAATCGCTTGGCTTACCATAAGAAGAAAGGCGGCTTACTAGGTTTAACAGTGTCGCAGCTGGGCAATATGTCGTTAAGCGAGATAAAAACATGGTGTCGCTTGTCACATTACCGCCGAGCCTTTGAGCGCCTAAAAGATAAACGCGAAATCAGCAAGGCTAAGCGCAGAACCTTAACTAAAACCCCACAACAGCAACGCGACATAGCGCAGCAAGTCGTTATTAAGCGTTTAGGCCAAGACCTTAACCACACCCCAATCGAAGTATTTAAAGCGCTAGTAAACCAAGAGGTTGCAAAAATGCGCAGCCAAGCGGGCTATTCACCCCCTGACACCATCGCCAGTTAATTAACCACCACGCATAAGCGTGGCTTTTGTCGTGCTTTATAGGGCATTATAGCGCCGATCTTGGCCATGATCGCCCTACCCCAACCTTTTAGCTCCCACCCTTTTCTTATTCGCTACCTGTTTTCACTCTATTTTTAGACCTATTTCTTTACTTATACATATAAAGTGCAAGGCTGAATTGTTCTAAAGTGCTATCTGTGTGGTTTAAAGTGCAAAATTATCTTCTAACTAATAAACAGCTATATAACTTATACGCACAGCAAGCTGTGTATAAGGCAATCCGCTTCGATGGGCTATCGCCCATGGCGGTATAATTTAATGAGGTTGCCCCACTTCGCAGCAAAGCTGCGGGGGCTCCCAAGCCCCCATCTGACAGACTAGCGCTCAAAATAAGCACTGAGGGGCGTTAGGCTCAAACAATTATTGGTCTATCAAAGGGGGCATCAAAATCTGTGCCTAGCTTCGCACAGTGCGCCCATTTGCATTTTTAAACAGGTTTAGCGGGTTTGGGCTTATCATGCGCAAGCGCATTGAGTGCTCGCTTATTGCGGCTGTGCTAAATAAACCGCTGTTGTGTATGTAAGTCCGATATTATTAAACGTGACAGGTCACAGTAATTATGGGAATTAGCTTAACTTTAAATAGCGATTTGGTCGTGTTGTGGGAATTGGCTTAACTATTGGTTTAACGCTGCAAATTAAGCGCCAATGGCCGCACTGATTGTGGAAATTAGCTTAAGTTAACCTTGCGGCTAGTAAGTACCTGGCATAATAAGGCGCCAATTATGGGAATTAGCTTAACTTTAAATAGGTGATTTGGCCGTGTTATGGGAATTAGCTTAAGTTTGGGCGCCATCAACAATGGTAAACATGATCTGGTCGACTTTGCCGCCCTTTAATTTTGTTGTGTATGCCACGTTTAATGGGGTTTCTTTATTTATGCGTTTTAACGAGGGTTCTATAAAGCTGCGTTTCATCTCTGCAAAGTTATCGCGCTGTGATTCGGGCAGCTGGTAACGATCAGCTATCCATTGCGGGCTACTAATCCACACGCCGCTACTTCTAAACTGGCAAAGGTTTTCATATAAGCGAATTGTCCGACTATTTTTGATGGTACCGCACTCATGCAGATAAAACTTTGTGAATTGCTGCGTCAAACCGATGATGTAAGGTACCAAGCGCGGGTTGAAGTCAACGCGGTAAGAACCTCGACCACGGCGGGCCGCTTTTTCGATTAGCCACGGGTATTCGTGTTCTTCGTATTCCCCATCCTTTGGATAAAACTTAACACTACTTGTGCTTATCTCACTTAAACCCGCCTTAACATCAGCGCTGGCCGTTGGCGTGCTCACGTTAAAGAGTGTTTGGTAATCATTCACGTAAACATTAAACTGACCATCTGTAAATCGAGACTCGATTACATCTTCATTGTTTTTCAACTGGCTAAAGCACATCCACAGCACGCGTTTAGCTTTTAGCGATAGATAATAAGCTGCTTCTGAAATTTCATTTGATTGTGTTATCAGGTTTTGCTTTTTTGTTTTTGTTAGCGCTTGCATTGTGTTGTATGGGTGTTTTATTTTTTCCCCATAGTAGCATAACAACCCTGTTAATAAAGCAATTTAACTTAAGGTGATTCCCATAGTAACTTAAGCTATTTTCCATAATGACTTAAGCCAGTTTCCATACTTACTTAGGCTATTTTCCATAATGACTTAAGGTGATTCCCATAGTAACTAGTTTTAAAGCCTTTATTTATATAGCTTGCAGCCATGCTAAAAAGGTTTAAAAATAATAAAAATAGTAAAAAAGTTTAAAAATACCTTGTGAATAATGGGCATAACATTATGACAGATAGCAATGCAGCGGTTGGGCCAGCTGTAAAACAGTTAGATAAAACACTAAATGATTTACTACTCGATCCTGTTTCTAGTTTTATGGGGCGTGCTTCTGGTAGAAGCATGGAAGGGGTTGGCATATTTGACGGCGATTTATTACTGATTGACCGCAAAGCAACAGTGAAACATAACGATGTTATTGTGGCTACATACAATGGCCTGTTTGTATGTAAAATTGCAGACATGATCAACAACCAACTTTGCTCAGCAAATCCAGATAACCCACCAATTAAACTAACTGAGCATGATCAATACTGTATAGAGGGTGTGGTAACAAGCTCTATTCGCTTATTTAGACAACCCACCGAATTACCCCAAATAAATACTTTATAGATATTCAATAAATATTTATAAAATACTTAAAATAACACTTTACACCACCCCAAAGGGGCGGTATTATTATCTCGAAGGTCGGGAATGAGTCCATGACCATAATCAGGAGATAATCCATGTTTTACCAACTTTTCAATAAAGAACAGCAAGCAGTTATTTTTGAAGCTGCAGCAATCATTGAAGCAAAAGCAAAAACAACTGCAGCTTTAACTGATCCTTTCACTGCAGCTAAGCTATGTGAAACTAAGTTAGTGACATACGCACACGAAGTGTTTGCAGTTGCATTACTTGATTCGCAAAACCGTTTAATTGAATTTGTTGAGTTGTTTTCAGGCACAATCAATGCTGCAAGCGTTTACCCGCGTGAAGTGATCAAGCTGGTTTTAGCACACAATGCCGCTGCAGTTATCTTTACACACAACCACCCAAGCGGTATTGCTGAGCCAAGCGAAGCTGACAAACACATTACAACAAAGTTAAGCGCAGCACTTCGCTTAATTGATGTAAAAGTACTTGATCACATTGTGGTCGGTACCGAAGGTCACACCAGCTTTGCACAGCGTGGTTTAATTTAACAAAAGGAGCGGGGCCAAATGGCCCCGACTACAATATGAGTGAATTACATAAACCGTATAACGTTAGTTCAGCGCCTACAACACTTGAGGGTTTTAAAAACCGAACTTTTGCTAACTCGATGGAATCGGGCGAATTTGAACAGCCTACCCCTGCCGATATACGTGCTTTGCGCTCTATAATGGG
>NZ_PNDF01000237.1:0-261 GCF_005887195.1 Pseudoalteromonas sp. S1650
TGCTATGGGTTACACCGCCCGCCCAGTACTTGGAAGCGATACCGTGGG
Organism: Pseudoalteromonas sp. S1650; assembly: GCF_005887195.1. Taxonomy (NCBI): domain Bacteria; kingdom Pseudomonadati; phylum Pseudomonadota; class Gammaproteobacteria; order Alteromonadales; family Pseudoalteromonadaceae; genus Pseudoalteromonas; species Pseudoalteromonas sp. S1650. The sequence continues at coordinate 49 of NZ_PNDF01000237.1, forward strand.
TGTCATTGATCATACCGCACTTGGAAAGCCGCTAGACAAAGCTGATATTACCGCCACCATGAAGCGATTATCTGGCCGTACTCATCAAGTGATGACGGCTGTGGCAATTGCTGATAGAGAGCAAGTAAAAAGCTGACTTGTTGTCACCGATCTTACATTTAAACCACTCTCCGATGCAGAAATTGATGCTAACTGGAATAGTGGTGATCCGCA
>NZ_PNDF01000238.1:0-331 GCF_005887195.1 Pseudoalteromonas sp. S1650
TAGTGCGGTACTGCAAGAGTTTGCAGATAACAACACCATCTTAAAAGACAATGCTGCGCAAACGTGGATCGCCGGCGCTAACGCGACGATACGCGAGCAAGTAAACAGTATTTTAAACACTGAAAATGGCGTCAATGATCGCATTGCAACTGCAGAGAGAAGCTTAGACGCAATTAAATGTGAAATCAGCCAAAGCGGTAGCCATATAAGCGGCCGTGAGCTCAATCTAAAAGAGCAAGGCTTAGCTGATATTATCAATGCCTATAACCAGCTGCAGCAAGATAAAGACTTAGCAGCACAAGGTTATAGATTGTCAGTGGCCACAGAAAAG
>NZ_PNDF01000239.1:0-209 GCF_005887195.1 Pseudoalteromonas sp. S1650
TTCCTTCAAAAGGAAGCGGCTTCACAATGATAGCTTCCGCGCGGTCAATAATTCCAACTGTTTTCGTATTGAAATTGACGCTATAAGCATCCCAATGGTCGGCAAAGGGCCAATCGGTTTGGCTCGTGAGCTTGCGAGCAAAATTAAGACCGGCACAGTTCAATATCGTGACGGTAAATGGGAATGCCGTATCACTCAGGAAGTGGAAT
>NZ_PNDF01000240.1:0-276 GCF_005887195.1 Pseudoalteromonas sp. S1650
CCTCGCTTTAACCTTGGGTAATTGGGGCGCCCATGCTTGGGCACTTTATGCAGTATTTGCGCGCGTGCGTGGGGGAGTAACGCAATACAGTGGTAAATCAGGAGATATTTGTGCCCCTGTTTTAACGGCGCTTGGTAATCGCGTTGATAAGTCTGCAAAATTTACTGTGTCGTCTAATGTTAAGTTAATTGCGGTATTCGCTATTTTTATTGGGGTCGTCGGCACCATAGCTAATTCAACTGTATTGATAAGTAAATCCTTAGATCTTGCGTTGGG
>NZ_PNDF01000241.1:0-350 GCF_005887195.1 Pseudoalteromonas sp. S1650
GTTCTCAGCCTGTTGATATTCTGGGTTTTGATTATGACTATCGCAAAATGAGTTTTGATTGTTAAGTTTGAGAGTCTTTTAATAACATGCGGTTTTTTGCCGGGGTGACGTGCATTAATGCTTTGAACTCTTTGATTAAATGGGGCTGATCGGAAAAGACACACTCTAAAGCAAAATCTGCAAAGCTTAGCTCAGGGGTTAACTTAATTGCTTGGTTAGCCAGTTTTAATCGGTAAATACGTTCAAAATATTTAGGTGTGACACCACATTGCTCCTTAACCTTCCTTTCAAGCTTACGTTGACTCAGTGGGGCACTCTGCGATGCCGTTTCGATAGGCGTTAACTCATTG
>NZ_PNDF01000242.1:0-243 GCF_005887195.1 Pseudoalteromonas sp. S1650
ACTGGGTACTCAATACAACCGTAGCCTAGCGTAAAGATTTAATGAAAAGTAGACTTTTTAATCAATATCCGCTGATTAACATCATCCTGAGCAAATCCAGTTGAAGAAGATAAGCAACACATTGAACGAAACAACATTATCATTAAAGTATCTCATCTTAATGCCGAAATATACGACTACTTTACTAACTTAATAAACTAAATCTTTTTTAGCCCTTTCTGTTCTGTGGCGATCATAGCGTTT
>NZ_PNDF01000243.1:0-270 GCF_005887195.1 Pseudoalteromonas sp. S1650
TTAGCGCTATGTTACTTGAGCGATCCCCTTCCGCTTTTCGGTACTCTGGTATCAATCAATTTGCGCCCACAGCTGGCCAACCTCACAATCGAAAAGGTCACAGAGATTATCAATAGCTTCTAAATCAATACGTGGTGCTGTTTCTTTGTAAAGAAGAGTTATTGTATTTCTATCTAGCACCGTATCTATGGCTACATCCATAACTTTCATTTTACTTTCGCCCATTAGGCGAGATAAGTTACATCTAATCACACCATTTAACCTCTAAAT
>NZ_PNDF01000244.1:0-298 GCF_005887195.1 Pseudoalteromonas sp. S1650
CTGCTCGTAAAGCTTGAACAAGGTGTCTATAAGACCATCTGAGGCACTCATCGCATGGCAAAGCTGAGCGGAAATATTATTAAACCCGCTATGCCTGATTTCTAACGACCGCTCAAGTTTTAAATTATATAGCTGTAAACACAAAAAAAACGCCACTAACAGCGCCACAATAAGTCCCACAGCTAAAGAGCGATAGTAATGCTTTAACGGTAAATAATTCACTGGCTGATAAGTACCTTCCCGCGATAAAGCTAGGTTAACTAGGCATAGGAATCCTGGCCTGTTTTGAATATTCTTC
>NZ_PNDF01000245.1:0-349 GCF_005887195.1 Pseudoalteromonas sp. S1650
ACCGACAAACATACGTGGTGGTGAAACATCGGCTTGTGATAAATGCTTATACACAGTATTTACTTGATCTTGAGACATACCCAATGCCTTCGTAAAGGACCTGAAATTTAATACAAATTGAGGTATCGGTTTGTGACTATTTTGTCATTTTTAGAGTGACATTTTGCGGCTGTGAAAACATAATAGCAATGCTCAGTAAATTTAAAAAAAATTGATTGAGCCTAAGTGCATCACCGATTTAAAATTCAGGAAAATCATCATAAATATCAAAAATGACTTCGATGTTATTTTTCTCAATTAAGCTACTGGCTAAATTAGGTATGTTAGCGAGAAAGGTGTTTAGATTAAA
>NZ_PNDF01000246.1:0-295 GCF_005887195.1 Pseudoalteromonas sp. S1650
ACTTAAGCAAGATGGGCTGTATTTCGCTTCAATTAATGAATAATGTCCGACATTAATGCCTGGTCTTGAAGGCGCACCAAGTTACGCTACATTCGAGTTACAATACGCAAACTCTGTCCATCCGAAGCAATAGACAGCTTTGCAAGACCTAGTTTAATCGATGCTTCTTTGTCTTCTGGAACAGCCCAAACATCATCAAAAAAACTAGGCATACTGCTAAAGTGTTCTAGCTTCATGATCTTTCCCAACACAGCTGAAAGTGAAGTATGCCGTGAGATTTGTACTCTCTATGTAA